>QLUC01000007.1 GCA_018725275.1 Bacillota bacterium
TTTCCTGCTGGGCCTGATTGAGCCCCTCTTTTATGGCTATTTGCCCTTCAAGGAGCCCTTCTGCCGCCGGTGCAGAGCCTAGCATCCAGTACTGGCCCGGGTATAAGGTCCCGACAATTTTTCTGATAATAGTGACTGCTGTGAAGGCCTCGGCGGTATCGGTCCGAGAATTTAGCAACACCACCATGCGGGTGTAATGCTCGCTTTGGAAATTGTCGACTAAGGCGGAAGGTAGTATAGAGCGTGGGATGGCTCTGTCCGCTAACATAGCTAAAGACTGCACTTCGCGGACGGAGGGCAGCTCTGCAAGTTTCGTTACCAGAGTGTCTTCGCGTCCGGGATCACCTGACCGCACCAGGAGGACCAGGGGATTGTAAATGCCGAAAGACTCTTCGAGGCGGATCTCTGTTGGTACGCCGCCATCCCCATAGAGGAAGTGATTTGATGTTTGGGCGACATAGGCCAAGGGCAGCAGCAAAAGAAATAGGGGAATAACGCAACGCAACCGTAGGACCGAACCAGCGAACTTGCTTAAATTCGGAAAAAAAGAGCGGTGCTCGGTTTGTTCAATCAAAGGGGCAAAGCGGATGGCCAGTGCAGGCATGAACAACATTACCGCTAGCCAACTTAGGAGGACGCCTTTGGTCATGACTAGACCCATGTCAAAGCCGATGCGATAACGCATAAACATAAGAGCTGCAAATCCAGCAACAGTGGTCAGCGAACTGGCAGTAATGGGCGAAAAAGAGTGCTTTAGAGCGTATGTCATCGCAGTTTGCGGGTCCTTCCCGATGGTTCGCTCCTCACTAAAGCGATGCAACAGGAAAATGGAATAATCCATGGTAACCGCAAATTGCAGTAGCCCAGCTGTCGCCTGCGTGAGGAAGGAAATTTGCCCCAATAGCGCGTTTGTCCCCATGTTAATGAGAATAGCGATGCCAATGGTCGCGACATATAACAGGGGCTCTAGCCAAGATTTGGTAGAAACAACGAGTATCAGCAGGAAAATGGGGATGACAAAAAGCGATACCATCATTATTTCTGAGGAAGCAACCTGCCTTGTCGCCAAAGCGTCCACAGCAGGTCCGCGAAGAGAGATCTCCCCATTATGGAGCAGTGAAATTGACCGGAGAGCCTGCGCGGTGACCAAACTATGGTCATCTTGCTGAAAAACTACTTGAAAGAGGGCTTTACGGTCTAGGTAGTAACTTTCAACCAAGGCTCTCTCCATTAATTCCAAAGGAGTTGCTATATCCACCCAGTCGTCCAGCCAGAGTACCTGGCTAACTCCGCCAATCTCTTCGATGCTTTTTTTTAGGCCGAGGGCTTGGTAAATGCTCAATTCCTCCACCATCACCTGCGCCGTTCCCTGCAGGCCGAATTCAGCCTTCATGGTCGAGAGGGCTTGCCGGGTCTGCATATCCGCTGGCAAGTAGATGGTGGTGTCGTAGTTGACCTGAACTAGGGGAACAAAAACAAGGCTGACCAGCGCTACCAGCAAAAAGATGGCCATTAGCCAACTTCTCTTTTCGACGATATACTTGGCGATTTGCTCCACAGAATATCCCCCCAATAATGAATTTCTGTTCGCTTTTACGGCAAAAAAAATTGTGTCAACTTGTCCGCAATCTGTAGCCGAGATCGTCAAAATAAAAGATCAGCATTCGGTTGATGAGCTCCTCAGCGCGTCGAGGCTCCTTAATATTGCGCAGTATGGTGAACATTCCCTGAAGAAAACCTGAAGCGACAAGATTGATCAAGAGGTCATCGGTATCCTCGGCAGATTTTTGCATCTCCTGCCTAATGCGCTGAAAGACCATGCCAGAGAGCACGCTCCAAAAGTCCTCGTGTTTCGAGCCCTTACTTTGGTCGGCAGCTATCAAGAGCTCCCGTCCGTGATGGGTAAAGACAAGCATGATTCCAGCGACTATGTCCTTGACCACTAGCTTGACATTCCCTTGATTGCGGTGGATATGGGCATGTTGGTCAGTAATGAGAGCGTCTATACTCTGATAGACGGATTTCACGATTGTATCAAAGAGGTCATCCTTGCCGGCAAAGTACCGGTAGAGATTGCCGGTGGAGATACCAGCACCTCGGGCGATATTTCTCATTTGGGCGTCCAAAAAACCATGCTTTTCAAATTCGGTCAGAGCAGAGGCAATAATTCTTGCTCGCACTACTTCTTTTTGATATTGCATTCGCGAACCTCAGTTCTCTTTTATTTAGTGTAGCAGAGGCAGGTGTGCGTGTCAACGCGGCGAATTTGTTGCGGAGAGGAGGGGATTGGCGTGTTGGATGTACTGATTAAAAATGCTCGAATCGTCGATGGGACGGGGTCTCCCTGGTATTTTGGCGACATCGCGGTGCAAGGCCAGTCGATAGTTGGCATAGGGCGAGTTGATGGTTTGGCGGTACGCCTCATTGACGCCGGGGGTATGGTGGTTGCCCCCGGATTTATCGATGCACATTCACACAGCGACATGGCCTTGCTCAAAAGTCCGCTTGCCGAAAGCAAGATTCGGCAAGGCATTACTACCGAAGTCATTGGCCAATGCGGGTCGTCTGCTGCCCCACGCGGCCCTCACGAGCGTGATGAATATACCTACGCCACTGTTGCTGAGTACCTAACTCTTCTTGAAACTACGGGCACCGCGGTCAATGTCGTTCCGTTAGTCGGACATGGAACGCTGCGGCAAATGGTTATGGGCCATGTCGATCGCGCCGCCACATCGGTAGAGATTGCGGAAATGTCGCGTTTGGTAAGCATTGCTTTAGATGAGGGAGCGCATGGCTTCACCACGGGGCTAATTTATCCCCCAGGGTCTTATGCTACCCAATTGGAGATTGTTGCTTTGGCGAGGGTTGTGGCCACAAAAGGGGGCATCTATGCCACCCATATGCGGGATGAGGGGGCTAGGCTGCTTGAGTCCATCCGTGAGTCGATAGAGGTGGCGGAGACAGCACAGATACCACTTCACATTTCGCATCACAAAGTGTGCGGAGAGGCCAATTGGGGGCTGGTGCGGGAATCATTAAAGGTAATTGACGCCAAACGAGAGCAGGGACTCGATATCACCCTTGATCAGTACCCCTATACGGCGACCTCGACCGGACTAAAAGTGGTCATTCCAGCTTGGGCGCATGAAGGTGGGGTAGAGGGGCTCACGGAGCGCTTGAGCGACCCGGCCACTCGCCTGACTATACGCCGCCAGATTGTGGAGAGCGAACAACGCTGGGACTCAGTCATGGTCGATGGAATAAGCATCCACGAGAGAGCCATGAAGCAGGGCCAAGAGCCGGTGGATGCTTGTCTAGATCTACTGTTAGCTGATAAGTTCGACACGAGCATGGTGCGGTTTGCCATGTGCGAGGGCGACGTGGAGTATGTCCTCAAGCACCCCGCCGTCATGGTGGGCTCTGATGCCTCTGGGCGGGCGATTTACGGCCCTTTGTCGGTTGGTACGCCTCACCCCCGTGCGTATGGGACATTCCCGCGAGTGCTGGGCATCTATGTCCGCGAGCGCAAGGTGCTGACACTTGAGGAAGCCGTGCGCAAGATGACTGGTTTCCCGGCGGCGCGTTTTCAGCTGTGGAATCGCGGTCTGTTGCGTCCCGGCATGAAGGCCGATCTGGTCCTGTTCGACCCGGCTGAAATTGCCGACGTGGCCACATATGCCAAGCCGCATGCCTATCCTCGTGGGGTAGCATTAGTGATGGTCAACGGCAAGGTGGTAGTAGACACAGGGGAACACCTAGGCCTACTCGCCGGTCAGGTTCTACGCAGGGGGAGCCATACAGGTTTATAGGATAGCCCAGTCCTCCCGCGAGCACAGCGCTTGTAGCAAAGCCACCCCGGCGACACTATTGCCCTTGATGTCTAGCGCCGGCCCGTAAACCCCTAGGCCTAACTTGTTCGGCACAACTCCCATAATGGCCCCGGAAACTCCACTCTTGGCCGGTATGCCAACTTTAATGGCAAACTCACCCGAGGCATCGTACATGCCACAAGTAAACATGAAGGTGCGTATAATGCGGGCGTAGAGAGGGGGGATCACGCAGAACTCCGGAGGTAGGACCGACAAAGAGAGGCCGAGCGCGGCCAGCGTCACGCAGTCGACTTCAATGGAACACTGTCTAAAATATAGATCAAGGCATTCCTCGGCTTCGCCGTCGATGGCCCTGATGTCCCGCAAAAAATAGGCAATCGCCCGGTTGCGATCTCCGGTGAGGCTTTCTGATCGATAGACATCGGCATTAAAACCCACATAGCAACTTGGGGCGAGGGACCTGATGAAGTTTATCAGACGCGAGAACTTTTCCTCCGCACAGGAGCCCTTGATTAAGGCCGTAGTGGCGATAGCCCCGGCATTGACGAGTGGATTAACCGGCTTTAGTGAGGAAAATGTTTCAAGTTTCATCAGGGAGTTAAAGGAGTCACCGGTTGGCTCCATGCCGATGCGTGAAAAAACTCCTTCCGGACCATGGTCCATCAAGGCCAAAGCCAAAGCAAAAGGCTTTGAAACGCTTTGGAGGGTAAACTTAGACTGCACGGCGCCGCTCGTATGGATATGGCCATGACGGTCATAGATGGCGATGCCGAGGTCTTGTGGGTTTGCTTTAAGTAGTTCGGGGATGTAGCCGGCAACTCGTCCATGGTCTGTGTAAGGACGAAACTTGGCAACTAAATCGTCTAACATGTAGCCCATAGCCATCCTCCCTTTCTCCTGCCATTATACTTTTTCATAGCGCATCCGACTAGTCAGGGCACGAGGAAGGGAGCAGGCCATGGCCTGCTCCCTGGGAGGGTACTATTTTGCAAGAACTATCTGCGTTTAGCCATTTCGATGGCCCTGGTGACAGCAGCTATGACATTGGTGGAGGTTCCGGTAGCGCCGGTGAAGGCATCTACCGTGGCGCTGTTGGCTGCTACAAAGCGCTTGGGTAACTCTATCCTAGCTTCGTGGTAGGGAGCAAATTGGTAGAAGTCAGGGCTAGCGGCGTCAACATTCTTACGAATAAACTGGTTCGGAATGACTGCACCGGCAGCATCTCTAGCGGCGGTGGTTTCATGGAAGACTACATTGGTGATCTTGTCGTTGCCGATGGTGACCCAAGCTATGCCCCAGCCGCGCTCGCCACGGTCCGATATTGCCATGTAGGTGCCATCAAAGAACTGGGCCGCGGTGGTCGGAGTGACCCTGGCCTTCTGGAGGGCTCTGAGGGTGGCCATGCGCACCTGGTTAGAGGAGGTTGTGGCGCCGGAAACCAAGTCAATGTCCCAGCTGTTTGCAGCTACAATGCGCTTGGGTAGCTCCGCTTTGGCAGTGAGGAAGGGTTGGTGACGATAAGTTTCTGGTTTCTCAAGACCCAAGCCATCATAACCATGAACATGAGCAACAGTTATTTTGTCATTCTTGATGGTTATTTCTACTTCCATGTAACCCCTATCCGTAGCATCTGAAAACGCCGTGAAAACACCATCTTTGTATACTCTGGCAGGCTGGCATCCTGCAAGTAGGACGATGGCCATAACTGCCACCATGAGGGCAATTGCTAATTTCTTCACTTGAAAGACCTCCTTAAATTTAGGTGCTAGTATTGGCGCAGAATGCCGTGTAGCTACTCCCCTCCCCCAGAATAGCCACCCCAATACTTGCTCTAGGTGAGTAATTCGTTAAGCTAGTTATATTTCCCTCTAATAAATCAACAACTTAATTAAAAATTTATTTGATAAACCATCTCGTACCAGGTTGCTTCGATGGTAAAGCCAGAAGATTGATACAGGGCATAAGCGTGGGGGCTCTGGGTGGGACTGATGAACAATTCACAAGAAGTGTACCCATCAAGCTTCATTTGTGCAAGCGTGTGAGTAAGCAAGGCTCTGCCTAGACCCTGTCCTTGCCTGGTGGTAGCGACCTCAAGGTCACACAGTGCCGCCTTGGCGCGAGCTCGCAAGGGATACCAGGCGGTGTGCCCTGCAACTACATGCCCTATCTTCTGCACTAAAACCGAAAGCTCTGTATTGCGCAAGCCAAATTCCTCAGCGGAGGTCCTGCCGTACCAGGAGTAGGCGTTGTACCAGCAGTCGTTCCCCCTTAAAATCTCATAATGGCAACCGATGGAGCAGGCGGAGCCACATAATGCCTTACTCATTGTGAAGTAGTGTTTCTGATTAGCAAAGCCGTTCTCCGCAAGGAATTTGATTAGTGCTGTGTCTTTACTGTGGACCTCCAAATTTTCTGTAGAGCCCCAGAGTGGTTGGATGCGCCCTTCTACAGCATGGTAGATGGGGGTGTAGGGCGAGCCTATGGATATTTTTGTCGCTCTGGGCAGGTGTTTAAGTGCGGCTTTAAGGAGCAGCGGCCAGGTTGTTTCCTCTTCTCCAGGCAGGGACAACAAGTAGGCCATGTGCCCCACCTCTTCGCGAGCATCGTAGAACACATGGCAGGCCCCTCTTAATAGTCGCTCATCGCCTAAGACGAGGAGTGACCCAAGCTTTTTTCGTGTCCCCCGACGCAAGGTGTGATTGATAGTTTCTATATTAACGGGTACAAAGTAGCGCTTATGTTGACACGCCACATTCACAAGTGTAACCAGATTTTGAGCATCGTATTCTGCATAAAGTCGAGGCTCCATACGTTTTTCCTCCTCTAGATTTGGTGCAGGGCTCTTGGTTGTAGTATATAATAACATGAGAAACAAGGAGGTTGATTACATGCTTGTACACGATAAGGCCCATGAATTGGCGCGAGTTCTCAAAACGACGCCTGAATTTCAAACCTTGAAGCAGTTGCAAACCAAGCTTAAAGATGATACTTCCGCCTACAAGATGTTTCTTGACTACCGACGCAAGGAGATTGCCTACCAGGCGCAGTTGATGTCAGGGCAGGAACCAGACCCTGAGCAGGGCAAATCACTGCAGAAGCTATCCGAAATTGTCAATCTCAACAGCGTAGTGCGGGAATATATCCAGGCTGAAGCAAGGTTTGGCACGATCTATAACGACATCCAGCGCATCATCGGTGATGCCATTGAAGAAGTAAGCTCGATTTATACGGACGAACAGGAAGGCGGTAACAACTAAATGCCATCATGCGGTATTATTGGGCTCCCCATGGCCGGAAAAACCACGGTGTATAACTTGCTCACGGGAGCCAAGGCCCAGACTAGTAGTTTTTTTTCTGGGAAGACAGAGGCCAATATCGGGATGGCTAAAGTGCCTGACCAGCGGGTAGATTTTTTGGCCCGTTACTACAAGCCCAAAAAAACAACTTTTGCCCAAATAGAGTTTATGGACATGCCAGGATTGGTCAGAGGGGCGTCCGAGGGACAAGGGATTGGCAATGCCTTTCTTGAATCTGTACGCAGAGTGGATGCCTTAGTGCATGTGGTGCGGGCCTTTAATGAAAGTGATGCCGAGCACATCGAAGGCAGTGTTTCCCCTCTGCGCGATGTACAAACGCTGGCCTATGAATTGCTCATGGCGGACATGGCTTTTGTCGACAAGAGGATCTCGCGATTAAAAGAGGGCAAGAAACGACCTCCGCAAGCCGAGGAAGAGATTATTCTACTTGAGAAAATATTGTTTCATCTGGAATCAGAGCGCCCTTTAAAGGCCCTTGAATTGAGTTTCTCTGAACGTGGTGCGCTGGCCCAGTACACTTTCTTGACCGACAAACCCATGATCCTCGTCATCAATCTAGATGAGCACCAGTTGCGGAGCAAAGTTTATGAGGGTAGCCGAGAAATAGCAGCTTATGCCGAGGAGCATGCGTGGCCGCTGATAGAACTTTCTGCTCATACAGAAGTGGAGCTAGCAGAGCTTAGCATTGTTGATCGACAAGAGTTCTTGCGTGATTTAGACATTAGGGAGTCTGGCGTAGATCGCATCGCCCGAGCTGCTTACGATGTTTTAGGCTTGGTTTCTTTCTTCACTGTGGGGGAGGATGAGGTGAGGGCTTGGACTCTTCGCCGTGAAAGTACTGCCAAGCAGGCGGCGGGTAAAATTCACTCGGATTTGGAGCGGGGTTTTATACGAGCCGAACTGATGCGTTACGCAGATTTTGCCGCCTGGGGGACCCCAGCTAAATTAAAAGAAAAAGGCCTATTCTCCCTAGAAGGTAAAGATTACCTGGTTCAGGATGGTGATATTCTCAGCATTCGGTTCAATGTGTGACAAATATCCGAGGGGGGTGTCTCATGGAGACGTCCGTAGTTGTCAGCAAGCTCGTCGCTTGGATCACCAAACAAGTTGAATCTGCTAACATGCAGGGCGTTATTTTTGGCTTGAGCGGCGGAATCGACTCGGCTGTGGTGGCAGCTCTAGCCAAGCGCGCTTTCCCAAGCAAGACCTTAGCGTGCTACTTGCCATGTCACTCCCACCCTCTAGATCGGGAGCATGCCCTGCTAACAGCAGAAACATTGGGCATTAAATTGATCGAGACAGACCTTACGCCCATTTATGAACACTTGCTGGGCATTCTGGGGCATGGGGACGATGCGGTCTTTGCTGTTCCCACCGTGTCTTTGGCCAACATTAAACCGCGCTTACGCATGACGGCACTGTATTACTATGCCAGCTTGCACTCGTGCCTCGTGCTGGGAACAAGCAACCTCAGCGAGTTGACTGTGGGATACTTTACTAAGTACGGCGACGGTGGGGTAGACCTGATGCCCCTAGCCGGTTTGGTTAAAACCCAAGTTAGAGAGTTGGCTAAGTACTTAGGTGTCCCAGAAGTCATCATCGCCAAACCCCCCACTGCCGGATTGTGGGCCGGGCAAACCGATGAGGGGGAGATGGGCATTACCTATAAAGAACTTGATGAGTACATTCTCACCGGCGAAGCCGACCCTCACGTTAAAGAAAGAGTTGATGCCCTGGCCGCTGCCAGTTCCCACAAGAAGCGTCTCCCTCCTATCCCCAAATTATGATCGTTCTAGGTATAGATCCGGGGTTAGCTCTCACCGGCTACGGCATAGTCGAAGAAAAAGCCGGCAGGATTTCGCTCTTAGAGGTCGGTTGCATCCGCACCCCCTCTGCTAGCCCGACCGCCGAGCGCTTGCAGATTTTGTACAGGGAGTGCATGGCCGTGGTCAGTAGGCACAAATTTGCGGCGGGCGCGGTGGAAAAGCTTTTTTTTAATACCAATGTGACCACTGCCATGGCCGTTGCTGAGGCCAGAGGCGTGATTATACTAGCGCTAGCTAATAACCATGTACCTATTACTGAGTATACCCCTCTACAAGTTAAGCAGGCTATAACCGGTTTTGGAAGAGCGGACAAAGGGCAGATGCAACGCATGGTGCAGTCGATACTAGGACTAGGGGAGGTAATTCGCCCTGATGACGCGGCCGACGCGGTGGCCATTGCTCTTTGTCACCTGCAATCTCACCGGTTTTCCGCCGCGATACACAAGGGGGGCGAGGATAGTGTATAGTTATATTTCCGGTCAATTGCAAGCTAAGACAGTCACTGAGGCGATCGTGGATAATGGGGGCATAGGCTACCGCATTTTTACTACGGCAAGATCGCTATCCTCGCTACACTTGGAAGAAAGGGTTAAGTTTTATACCTATCTCCTGGTGCGGGAAGATGAGATGTCATTATACGGTTTCCCGGAACCGGAGACGCTCAACCTGTTTCTTGCTTTGTTGACAGTATCTGGGATTGGGCCTAAGGCGGCACTAAGTATTTGTGGCGCAGGTAGCAGTGCCAATATCTACGGAGCCATCGTGACGAGCGATGTCGGCTACTTGACGAAAATCCCGGGCATCGGAAAGAAGACTGCGCAGCGCTTGATACTAGAATTAAAAGAAAAGATCTCCCGCCATGTTGGCGATCAATTGGGGTCGACCACACTTCATTCAACAGTTGATGCCGGTGAGGCTTCCGGACTGGCCCTTGGGGCTCTTCTTGCTTTAGGATATCAAGAGCAGGAAGTCAGTAGACACCTAAAACAGGCACAAGCGCTGTTTGGTGCGGGAGCCACCGTGGAGGAACTTCTTAAGGCGGTGCTACGGGCTATGGCCGGAGGGGTAGAGTAATGTCTGAACGCGTGATTAATCCCCTGCCACAGGCGGGAGACGAAAATTTAGAAGGCAGCTTGAGGCCTCGGTACTTGCGTGAGTACATCGGCCAAACCAAAGTCAAGCAGAATCTGCAGGTTTTTATTGAGGCCGCCCGTCAGCGCCAAGAGGCCCTCGACCATGTGCTCCTGTATGGACCGCCGGGGTTAGGCAAGACAACTTTAGCTGGAGTAATAGCCAATGAGCTAGGCGTCAACTTCCGCATTACCTCGGGCCCGGCTATCGAGCGTCCGGGCGATTTGGCCGCCTTGCTCACGAACTTAGCGGAAGGTGATTGTCTTTTTATCGATGAGATACATCGCCTCAGTCGAGCAGTGGAAGAAGTGCTTTATCCCGCCTTGGAAGATTACGCGCTAGACATTATTATCGGCAAGGGTCCTAGCGCCAGAAGTATCCGTTTAGATCTGCCTAAGTTTACTCTCATCGGCGCGACGACCAGGGCGGGGTCTTTGTCCTCACCCCTCAGAGATAGGTTTGGCGTCGTCAGTCGATTGGAGTTCTACACTGACCAAGAATTAGAAGAGATTGTTCTGCGTTCAGCACGCATTCTTGACGTTAAAATCAACTCCAAAGGTGCGCAAGAAATCGCCAAGCGCTCGCGCGGCACTCCACGGGTGGTTAATCGCTTGCTCAGGCGAGTGCGCGACTTTGCGCAAGTTAGGGGCGAGGAAGAAATTACTGCGGAAGTGGCTGGTTACGCTTTGGCCTTGCTCGAAGTGGATGAGCTTGGGCTTGATGGTACTGACCATAAGTTGCTAGAGGCGATGCTTACCAAGTTCGAGGGCGGCCCCGTGGGCCTTGACACTCTAGGTGCTGCCATCAGCGAGGCAACTGAGACCATAGAAGATGTCATGGAGCCCTATCTGTTGCAGATTGGCTTCATACAGCGCACGCCGCGGGGTAGGATCGTAACACGCCTAGGGTGGGCATACATGAAGAAAGCCCCTCCAGAACCATCCGACCAGCAGAGGTTGTGGTGAGATGCGCATCTTGCTCCACACTTGCTGTGGGCCTTGCTCCACCTACGTTGTTAAACATAAGCAGGCGGCCGGGCATGATTTGACCGGATGGTTTTACAATCCCAACATCCATCCCGCCACTGAGCATGAGAAACGTATGGAGGCGGCTAAGTCTCTTTACGCAAACAGGGGGCTCAAGCTGTGGGTTGATGACACGAGTAATAGCCCTAGTAATTGGTTGGAGGCAGTGGAAGCCGACCCTCAAACCAGGTGCTATCGTTGCTATCGCTTACGCCTCGGCAGGGTGGCTGAGGTAGCAGCAACCAATGGTTTTGATGCTTTTAGTACCACCCTCCTCATTAGCCCCTTTCAGAAGCACGATTTAATTAAGCAGGCTGGGGAGGAAATGGGGTCACATTATGGTGCGTTTTTTCATTACGAAGATTTGCGACCATATTTCCGAGCGACGTATCAATTGGCACAAGAACTCAGGCTTTATCGCCAAAACTATTGCGGCTGCCACTACAGCCTTACAGAAAGGGGATTGGAGCATGGCCGGAAGAAATTGCTTGCAGGAAATAGTCATGGGCTTCTGGAATAGTAGGTTTATCTAAGGCCATGCGGAGAGGGGATCATTATGTCGCTTTTTGCTCGGAGTGCACGCCCTATGCTGGCTCTACTTGTTTGTGTGGCGCTCATGGCAACGGCCTTGTGGACGCAATTCCCAGTCTATGCCGATGGTGTTGTTGTCGCAACCAGTACCTTTCGTATCGGCCTACATCATGGGGTCAACAGTTTGTCTGCCGCTTCCCTGCGTTACGCGGGGCAAGTGAGATTTTTCATGGCAGATTTTTTGGAGCATAGAGCAGAGATTGCGGTCGATGATGCTGGGGCGTGGAGAGTGGAGCGTGAGGCTGTGCGCCTTCAGGTGGGGCCATTCATCACCTTGACCGAGGCAGAAGGAGCGGTGGCTCGCTGGCCGGTTACGTTGAGCCCTGCCTTTGTGGTCCGTGAGGGAGGCAACTTCTTTGCGGTGGGGGGCTTGTTCTTTACGGTAGAACAGGCTGAACAGGGTCTGCCGCTTCTCGCGCAGGCAGGTCTTCACGGTCAAGTGCGTGGGCAGATGTTCCTCGCAACAGAAAGTTTTTTCTCTCAGGCCGAGGCCGAGTTGCTGCGCGAGCGTTTGTCCGCCGTTGGCCTTGAATCGCGTCTGTTCTTCGATGGTAACTTTCGGGTAGCAGCAGGTAGGGCCAGAGATGCCAGCGAACTCAATTTTTGGCGGGAGCGGCTGGCGACAACGATACCAGAAGTTGCCTGGAGCACGGTCGCCCCTGATTCACAACGCCTGGAAGTCATCAGGCATGATGGCCGGCAATTGTTTGTCTTCGCTAACCTGCCCCGCCGGGCTTTACGGGTGGAGATTGTGCAAGGGCAAGATGCTGCCATGAGTATAGAGGGACGCATGCACCGCGGGATATTCGAGTTCGCAGTCAACAGTGCCCACCGGATGTTGGTAATTGGCATCATGGATGTCGATGACTACCTTAAGGGTGTGGTACCGCGGGAGATGCCCGCCTCCTGGCCACTCGAGGCGTTGAAGGCCCAGGCTGTGGTGGCGCGAACATATGCCTACGCCAATCGCAATCGCCATGCGGCGGACAATTTTGATTTATGCACCCTGAGCACCTGTTGTCAAGCATACGGGGGAGTGGCTTGGGAACACCCAAACTCCAACCGCGCCGTGGATGAAACGCGGGGGGTGATAATTTTCTTTAATGGGCGCCCTGCTTCTACCTTCTATCATTCCGACAGTGGGGGCCACACCGAGAGCGTTGAGAATGTCTGGGGTGGTTCTCCACAGCCCTTCCTCGTCGGTGCGCCGGACCCCTTCCCTGCTTTGGCTGGCAGTACCCATACCAGCTGGCATGCCGAAATCACGCAACAGGCCATACAAAATATCGTGCGCCACAACCGAGGGGACGTGGGCACCGTACTTTCCATCAGCATTGCCCGAAGATTTGCTTCAGGGCGGGTGGCCGAATTAGTGATCACCGGTACTAGGGGTGCGGTTACTTACACCCGGCAACAAGCGCGGCTGTTTGATGGTACCCCCGGCTTATTCGCCCTACGCTCGACCATGTACAATGTCTCCGCCAATGCCGCACCTCTCTTTGTGCATAATGGCCAATCGGTGCACAGGGTAGCATCTTTGCAGAACGCTCATATGGCAACGGCCTCGGGGCAACATGTCTTGCCGGTCAGGGAGCAGCATGTGGTAGAAGGGAGCATGGGGTCTATAGTTGTCAATGCCGTGCCCACAAGCTTCGTCTTTAGTGGCAGCGGGTGGGGCCATGGGGTCGGCATGAGCCAGTGGGGAGCTCGCGGCATGGCCGAAAGAGGGCATACATTTCGCGACATCTTGCTACATTATTATCGTGGTGTTGACTTGATTACCCTAGTCTACTAGTATGAGCAATGCTGTGGCAGAAGCTCGGCGTCAAGGAGGAAAGGTATGCGCGTTTCAGACTATGATTTTGTCTTGCCGGAGGAATTAATTGCTCAACACCCCCTACCAGAAAGGACGGCCTCCCGCCTACTCGTGCTCCATAAAGACGGCGGTGCCTTAATGCACCGCCGTTTCCCTGATGTCCGTGAGATTTTGCAAGCGGGAGACTGCCTAGTGCTCAATGACACTAGGGTGCTCCCGGCACGGCTTCTAGGGCGTAAAGTAGGTGGCGGGGCGGCAGTCGAGCTTGTGTTACTAAAACCCTTGGCGAATCATCTCACCTGGGAAGTGTTGGCGCGCCCGGGCAAACGTCTTTCGCCGGGGACAAAGGTGCAATTTGGCTCTGGCGAGTTGACGGCAGAAATTATCGCTGACACCGAGGCAGGAGGGAAGGTTGTGCACTTCGCCTCCCAAGGTGACTTCTACGCGGCTCTTGATAAATTGGGACAGATGCCGCTACCTCCCTACATAAAAGAACAGCTCCTTGATAAGGAGAGATATCAGACGGTATATTCGCGAAACTTAGGCTCGGCGGCCGCCCCTACTGCCGGCTTGCACTTCACGGCGGAACTACTAGACGACATACGCGCCAAGGGCGTAAAAGTCGTGTTCCTCACCTTGCACATCGGCTTAGGCACCTTTCGCCCCGTACAGGTGGAGGACATTGCGCAGCACACGATGCACAGTGAATACTTCGAGGTGACTGCAGAAACGGCCGCGGCTATTACGCAAACCAAACAACAAGGCGGACGGGTTATCTCTGTTGGGACCACCCCCATGCGCACGCTCGAATCAATTGCCACTGAAGATGGTGTCATTGCCGCGGCCACCGGTTGGACGGATATATTTATCTACCCAGGCTTTAAATTCAAAGTTGTTGATGGTTTGATCACCAATTTTCATCTGCCCAAATCCACCCTCATCATGTTGGTTTCGGCGCTCGCGGGGAGAGAAAATGTGCTAAACGCCTATCAGGCCGCCATTATGCAGCGCTATCGCTTCTTTTCCTTTGGGGATGCCATGTTAATTATTTAGGAGTGAAGCATTTGGCCATTAAATTTACTCTACATAAGACCTGTGCGCAGAGTGGGGCCCGCCTTGGCACCCTAGAAACAGCCCATGGCAGTTTTGAAACACCGATTTTTATGCCAGTCGGCACCCAGGCCACGGTGAAGACCCTGACTCCCGCGCAAGTAGAGGCCATCGGGGCCAAGATCATCCTTAGCAATACTTACCACCTATACCTGCGCCCCGGTCACCGCTTGGTGGAGAAAAGCGGTGGACTGCATAAATTTATGCAGTGGCCGGGTAGTATTCTCACCGACAGCGGCGGTTACCAGGTTTTCTCTCTCAATGACTTGCGCAAGATCAGCGAAGAAGGCGTATCGTTCCGTTCGCATATTGATGGTTCGAAGCACTTTATTAGCCCTGAGAAAGCTATCGAGATTCAGCAAGCGCTCGGAGCCGACATCATCATGTGTTTTGATGAGTGTGCGCCGTACCCCGCCGACCGCAGTTATGTCCTGCCTTCCCTAGAGCGCACCCTACGTTGGGCGAAGCGTTGCCAAGACGCCCACAGCAATGTTGAAAAACAGGCCCTTTTTGGCATCATCCAAGGCGGAATGTACCATGATCTGCGGGCCCGCAGTGCCGAGAAAATGATCGAACTTGACTTTCCCGGGTATTCGGTCGGTGGATTAAGCGTCGGCGAACCCAAACCATTGATGTACGAGATCTTGGAAAGCACTGTGCCTCTGATGCCAGCCTACAAGCCGCGCTACTTAATGGGCGTCGGGTCCCCTGATGCGCTAGTGGAAGGCGTGTTGCGCGGCATTGATATGTTTGACTGTGTCTTGCCCACGCGTGTGGCGAGGAACGGTCTCGCTCTTACGAGCTTCGGCAAGGTAGTGGTGCGCAACAACCCCTATGCCGAAGACTTTGCCCCATTAGAGGAAGGGTGTGATTGTTACACCTGTCAGAAGTTTAGTCGTGCCTATCTCCGTCATCTGATCAAGGCTGAAGAAGTGCTCGGATTAGTCCTTATCTCGATTCATAATCTTCGCTTTCTTATGAGGCTGATGGAAAAGATGCGACAAGCCATCAGAGAAGATCGCAGCCTCTCTTTTGCCAAGGAAGTACTGGCGAAACTGCTGTAGAGTCTGCCGTACTTTACCCGCATTTATTAACGTGGTAGAATGAGGCGGATATCTTAAGGGGGGCTTAGCCATGAACAAACACATTACAATTATAGTTAAGGGCAACATTAAAACAACGGAAAACCACGTTCCCTGCAGAGAGTGCCAGACTTCTTGTCAATCGGCATGCAAGACCTCGTGCACCGTTGGCAACCAGGCCTGCCAGAGCAAGAAATAAAGTGCATGTATTTAATTTCCGGAAAAAAACTTTGGTTCTTGACCCTGTTACAGGGTCTTTATTTTCAGTGGATAAATTAGCAGGCGAAATTATAAGGGATTGGGGTAAATTTTCGCCAGATAAAGTCAAGGAAAGGCTCGGTGCAAGTTTTTCGCAGGGCGCCATTGATGAAGCGTTAGCGGAAGTAAAGGCCCTTTGTGATGAAGGGTTGCTTGATGTTGCCTTGCCGGCAGAGCCAAAACGACTTGAAGATGTTCCGCAAATTAAAGCCCTGTGTCTGCACGTTGCCCATGACTGCAATTTGCGCTGTCGTTACTGTTTTGCTGCCACCGGCAATTTTGGTGGCGGTCGCAGTTTGCTCGATGTCGCAACTGGGAAGGCCGCCATAGACTTTCTGTTGCGATCTTCGGGTAGCCGCAAGCATCTAGAGGTAGATTTTTTCGGTGGCGAGCCGTTATTAAACTTCGCCGTGGTAAAAGCCCTGGTGGGCTATGGCCGGCAAGAGGCACAAAAGTGCGGCAAGATTATGCGTTTCACCTTGACCACGAATGCTACCTTGCTTGGCGATGCAGAAACAAATTTTTTAAATGAACATGAAATTTCAGTGGTGCTCAGCCTTGATGGGCGCGCGGCAGTAAATGACTTTATGCGCCCCTCGGCTGATGATGGCGGGAGTTACAGTCTCGTGAGCGAGAACATTCAGAGATTCTTACAAAGCCGAAATAGTAGGAATTACTATGTGCGCGGCACCTATACCGCCCATAATTTAGATTTTGCAAAAGATGTAGAGCATCTGTACGACCTTGGTCTACGGGAGATCTCTCTGGAGCCGGTTGTTGGCGGAGTGGGGGAAGACTATGCGTTGACTGAGGAACATATGCAAACTCTCTGCCGTGAGTATGAGCGCTTAACAGATTACTACCTCGAGAAACTCGAGGGCGGTGACCCGTTTAATTTTTTTCATTTTAATTTATCGACCTATGATGGTCCTTGCTTTGGCAAACGCATCATCGGTTGTGGTGCGGGATGGGACTACGTGGCGGTAACTCCAGAGGGGAGCATCTATCCCTGCCATCAGTTTGCCGGCGACGAAAGATTCAAAATCGGCACCGTGCAGGAAGGGATAGAGAACTTTGATCTAGCGAGGGAGCTAGCCCAGGCCAACTTATACCGTAAACCAGACTGCCTAGCCTGTTGGGCAAAACTCTTTTGTAGCGGTGGCTGTCACGCCACGGCATTTCACTCCCATGGCAGTTTCCTCAAGCCCGATGCTTTAGCCTGCACATTGCAGAAAAAACGCATTGAATGCGCACTAGGAATAGCTGCCACAAAAATGGCTAGTTGCAAACAATAGCGTTCTTGGTATTTATTGCATGGTTTAAGGGCACAAGTGATGTGGAAGGATATTGTCAAAGCCTCGGTTGTTAATTATAGAAAAAAAGCAAGATTTTAAGCATCATTTCTAGTCGCTAAGAGGGGAACTCTATAGCTGAAAGGAGATGATCTCATATGGCGAAAGGCAGTGCACAAATTGGCAAAAAAGTCGTGCCTGAAGCTCACAAGGCGCTCGACAACATGAAGTATGAAATTGCGGCGGAACTGGGTATCCCAGTCTATCAGGGTAGCGAGGACTACTGGGGGCATGTTCCTTCCCGTGATTGTGGCGCGGTGGGAAGGCACATGGTGCGCAGGATGATCGAAATGGCAGAGAGGGCCTTGGTGCAGGAGCAGGGGACCTATTGAGGATGAACAAAATCTAGGTAGTTCGAAGTCCTTGCAGGAGAATTACCTTTGCACTTGAGAAAGATAGCGTTAAAGCAATGTAAAATGAGGGCGCAAGAGTGTGCGGGACATAGTTTGATGAGAGGGCATTTTTCTTTGGTTAACTTGTCTGCTAATATGAGGGTGTCACAATTTGTCGAAATATGCGCTTTTCTTGGTAGAAAATATTTTTACTTTTGCCGAGTAGCAGGAATAAGCGCAGAACTCGCAAATAGGTGCTTATAAAGTGTTAAAATGTTTTAGTCTTCCCAAGCCAAAGGTTTGGGGTTGATATAAATATAGGGAGGTGAAAAAATGGAATTAGTCCCGGGTAATATTTTTGGTGTTTGGGCAATGGTTGTGGTGTCTATCTGCGTACTTTTGGTCGTTTATCTGACCAAGGAGGGCAAGTTCTTAGTGAAACTCCGTCGCATCGCCGGTCTTGAGGCCATCGAAGAGGCGATCGGCCGTGCCACCGAAATGGGCAAGCCGGTACACTTCTCCCCAGGCATCGCCGACGTTACGGGTGACACTGCCCCCCAGACCTTTGCCGCGCTCGAGGTGCTCACCTATGTAACTACCCTCTCTGCTAAGTACAATGCTGAACTCATCGTCACCATCCGTATGCCCAACGTCTTCCCACTGGCACAAGAAGTAGTACGTCAGGGATACTTGGCTGCAGGCAAGCCAGATTTGTTCCAAGAAGAAACAGTGCGCTTTCTCTCTAGTGAGCAATTTGCTTACATCGCCGGTGTACTGGGTATTTTCACACGTCAGCGCGTCGCTGCCAACTTGATGATTGGTGCTTTCTGGGCGGAATCTCTCTTGATGGCTGAAGGTGGTTCCCAAGTAGGTGCTATTCAAGTTGCCGGTACGGCGAATATGCATCAAATCCCCTTCTTTGTAGCCGCATGTGACTACACCCTCATCGGCGAGGAGATTTACGCCGGCGGTGCTTACTTGTCTCAAGACAAAGTCAGACTGGGCAGTATCGCTTCGCAAGACTATGTCAAGTTCGCATTGATGGCCTCGATCTTGGTTGGTGCCGTCATGATGACTGCTGGCAATGATTGGCTCAGAGTGCTTTTTGTTAAATAGTATCTAAAAGAATCCTGAAAAGGAGGTGTAACAGTTGCGTAGAGAAATTCCACTTCTTATTACCTTCTTGGTGGGTATAATCTTCTTGTTTGGACCGATCACCACAGGGAATATTCCTGTGCTAGAGATGTCCTTCAGGCAGATTGTCAGTACCTACCTTAGCCCATGGACGACCATTATTACTGCGTTTGCGATCGGGCTCGCGTCCATAAACTTGCTTAGGTTGCATGGCAGTTATGTGGCTCGCAAGCGTTCGGGATGGATTAACAGTGCTGCTCTGGTTATCTCCATGCTGTTTTTCACCGTCGCGCGCATCATCCGCGAACTAAGACCGACAGACCCAGAAGTTGTTGCCTTCTATGGTCGCATATTTGACAATATCGCGGCTCCGCTCTCGGGTGCAATGTTTGCGATTCTCGCTTTCTACATTGCGTCCGCCTCCTACCGTGCCTTCCGTGCTCGTAGCCTAGAGGCCTCCGTGTTGCTCGTCGCCGCCATCATTGTTATGTTGGGCGCAGCTCCTGTGGGCGCGTTAATTTGGGACTACTTCCCAAGTTTGCAGCGGTGGCTCCTCGCGGTTCCTAACACTGCAGGGCAGCGCGCGATTATTATCGGAGCCGCAATCGGCGGTTTTGCCACGAGCTTGCGCATTCTCTTTGGACTTGAGCGCGGCTATCTAGGCGGCGACTAAACCATCTTTAAAGAAAGGAGGTGCCCTTATAATGAACTGGGCCAATAAATTACAGAGCATCGACCGTCGGATCATCTACACCATCTTGCTGATTGGTTTGACAATTCCCCTGATTTGGCCAATTGGCATTCCGCTCGCAGTCAACGATACCACTCGCGCAGTCTACAAAATCATCGAAGACTTAGACCCGGCAACAGATGTCGTGCTCTTGTCGTTTGATTACTCCCCGGCCAGTGCTCCGGATGTTCACCCCTCAGCAGTGGCTATTGTGGAGCATTTGACTAAGCGGGGAATTAAGTGGGTCGGCGTTTCTTTCTGGCCGGAAGGTCCGCAAATGAGTGAAAAAATTATGCGCGATCTCGAGGCACGCGGTCTTAAGTATGGCGTAGACTTCATCGACCTCGGCTTCATGGCTGGTATGGAGAACGCGATAGCCGAGTTTGCGCAAAATTCCCGGGTCATCACGACGGATGTGCGCGGAACGCATATTGACAACCTCCCATTAATGAACAATATCAAGACAATGAAGGACTTCGGTTTCGTCATCGGCATATCGGCTGGTGACCCAGGTTACAATGCCTTTATTCGCCAGGCGGTTGATCCCATGGGCGTAAAGTTTGCTGCCGCTATCGTCACCGTGAGTGTGCCGGCCGCCATGCCTTTCTACGCCTCCGGTCAGCTGAGAGGTATGCTCCAAGGTCTACGTGGTGCTGCAGAGTATGAAAGTCTCACCGGTGTTGCCGGGCGCGGCGCGGCCATGATGGACGCGCAGTCTATTGGGCACTTGATCATTGTGGCTTTTATCGCGGTTGGTAACTTTGCCTACTTCCTCAGCAAGAAGAAGTAGAAAATAAGAGAACCCTCACTACAATTGAGGAGGTGAAACAGTGAATATTTCAACGAGTATTTGGACATGGGTAATGGCAGCATGCATTTTGGCGATATTCTCTTTTATCTACAAGGAAAATCCGATCTATCGCTTTGCCGAGCACGTCTTTGTCGGTTCGACCGCAGGGCATGCGATTGGCATGGCGGTAGGTAACATCCACCGCTTTGGTTGGGTGCCGCTGACGACTAAGAATGAGTGGCACTTCATAATCCCAGCAATCTTGGGCCTCATGTTGTATGCGCGCTTCATCAAGGGCTATGCCTGGGTCAGCCGTTGGCCTATCGCGTACTTGGTGGGTAATGGTGTAGGGCTTTCGCTCTTCACATCACTCAACTCCCAAGCGATTCTGCAAGCCCGTGCAACAATGATGGACTTGATTGTCCATGACAAAGCAGGCAAGTTCCTGCTCAACAGAACCTTTGACAACTTCCTGCTCGTCTTCGGCGTACTAATCGTTCTCACGTACTTTATATTCTCTATTCCTCAGAATGGTCCAATGAAGAAGGTGTCTCAGGCTGGGCGCTGGTTGATGATGCTTACCTTCGGTGTATCTTTTGGTAATGTTGTCGCCGGTCGTATCTCACTCTTGCTTGGGCAAATTTCTATCTTGCTCACCCGATGGCTAGGGGTCATCTAGTAGGCCGCAACAGACAGAAGGGCTGACTGGCGAGATGCCCGTCAGCCCTTCGTCGTGTGATATAATAGGGCATGAGGGGTGTAAAGCATGACGAATGACCGCAGTATCACCGTGAAGTACCTCAAACTCGCGGGGAAGACCTTCTTGCTCCTAGCGGCGTTGTATCTCGGCTATCGCCTGCTGCTCCTGTCTTTGGTACTCTTCGCGCCCTTTATTCTCGCCATGCTCATTGCCTTAGTGATGGACAGGCCGGTGCGCTATCTTGAAAAAACATTAAGGCTTTCACGCAGCATAGCCACCTTGTTGGTGTTGTCCGGATTTAGCTATGTACTAGTACTCTTATTGGTGTGGGTGGTAGGCCGACTTGTCGCCGAGCTAACTTACTTCGTCAGTAGACTGCCGCACTGGCAGGCCTTGCTCACCGAGCAAGGCGAAATGTGGTTAGTGGTTCTGCAGGAGTATGTGGCCTTCTTGCCGGTTGATTTCGCCTATTTGCCAACTGTCGACGCTACCTTGGCCGCAGTGGCAGAACGGCTAAACACTGTCGTCCCGGTACTATTGACCGCCTTGATTGGCCTTGCCTCGCTTGTCCCTACGGCGGTGGTTTTTATCCTCATTTTATTGGTCGCGGCGTTTTTTATGACGGTGGATCTAGAGAAGCATAAATCTAGCCTTTTGTCGCTCACCCCTCCCGGAACCATGCGTCCGCTGATCGAGGTCTCTGTTCGTCTGCTCAAGGCAACCTACGGGTGGATAAAAACCCAATTGGTGATGATGGGCGTGACAACTGTTATCGTTATGGTGGGGCTCATTATCCTTGAAGTGCGTTTTGTCATGCTTCTTGCCGTCACGGTCGGAATAGTCGATGCTCTGCCGGTACTTGGCCCAGGGTCCATATTTGTGCCATGGATTTTGTGGGCTGTCTTGGCGAGCAATATGACCTTAGCTGGAGGGCTGGCGGTATTATATGCAGCTACCTTGATGGCCCGCTATGCTTTGTCGCCCTTAATACTTTCGGAAAATATCGGCATAGAACCCTTACCCACCTTGGTGGCTAGTTATGTTGGCCTAATGTTGATGGGATTTTTAGGTTTAGCCATGGGCCCACTTCTGCTGGTGGTGTACAAAGCTCTTGCCGAAGTAGGATTTGTTACCAAGGTGAAAGAGTGGCTGTTTTCTTAAGGCTTCCCGAGAAACTAAATCTTGAGATTGCCCACTGTGCGCGGGCATGGAATAACGTCGCGCACATTGCTTACGCCGGTCAGGTACATGATCAGGCGTTCAAACCCAAGACCATAGCCCGCGTGCTTGACTCCGCCGTATTTGCGCAGTTCAAGATACCACCAATATGGTTCGAGCCTCATCCCCAAGGCACGCATACGCGCTACCAAGACCTCATAGCGCTCTTCGCGTTGGCTCGCACCCACAAGCTCGCCAATTCCCGGCACTAAAAGATCAGTAGCCGCTACCGTACGATCGTCATCGTTCAAGCGCATGTAAAAGGACTTAATGTCCTTTGGGTAGTTCGTTACAAACAGAGGTTTTTGGAAGACCTCTTCACAAAGGTAGCGCTCATGTTCTGTCTGTAATCCATCTTCCCAGCGGGGGGTGTAGGCAAAATCTCGACCGGACTTTTGCAGGATGGCTATAGCCTCCGTGTAGTCAAGGCGGGCAAATTTGGCTTGCGAGGCTTGCATTAAGCGCTCGATGAGGCCTTTTTCTACAAATTGGTCCAGAAACTCCATTTCTTCGGGGCATGCCCCCAGAACATAGTCGATGATATACTTGATAAGGGCTTCGATGTTTTCTATATTATCGTCGAGGTCGGCAAAGGCAAGTTCGGGCTCTATCATCCAAAACTCTGCGGCATGGCGGGTGGTGTTGGAGTTTTCGGCGCGGAATGTCGGGCCGAAAGTGTAGACATTCTTAAAAGCCAAGGCAAAAATCTCAGCCTCCAGTTGTCCGCTGACCGTCAGATAACTCTCTTTGGCAAAAAAGTCTTGGGTGTAATCAACGCGACCCTCCCTTTGCGGGGGGTTTAGGAGGTCTAGGGTGGTAACGCGAAACATCGCCCCGGAACCTTCGGCATCGCTGCTCGTTATGATCGGTGAGTGGATATGCACAAAGCCCCGTTCGTGAAAAAATATGTTTATAGCGTGAGCGGCCACTGAACGCACCCGAAAAACAGCCGCGAAGAGATTGGCTCGCGGACGCAGGTGAGCAATGTCCCGCAGAAATTCTAAGGTATGGCGCTTCTTCTGGAGTGGATAGTCGCTTTCTGACCCTGCTTCAAGTGTTACGCTGCTGGCCTTGATCTCAAATGGTTGTTTAGCCCCGGGGGTCGCAATAATTCGCCCCGTGACGCTAATGGCTGAGGCCACCGCCAATTTTGCCGTCGCAGCGAAATCGGGGAGATCATTGTCAAAGACGATTTGCACATTCTTAAAAAAGGAGCCGTCATTGAGCTCAATAAAACCAATGGCGTTGGAAGCCCGTATCGTGCGCACCCAACCCTCTAAGTGCACCTCTTGGCCAATAAAATCCATGGTATTGCGGTATAGTGCTTTGACAGAAGCGTATTTCATCATTTTCGTCCTCCCTATACAATTAGAATGAGTATAGCGATGGACCATGCGTTCGTCAAGGAGAATGGCAATTGGCTCGTGCCTGTGATAGACTGCACATACAGATGAAACGGGAGGTTGTTTTTTTGCCGACGAAGAAACCATTTGGGGATAGATTTATCAAATCAAGCAGATCACCTGATCTGAGCCAGCAAACCGGAGGAGAGAAAACAAAAAAGCATTCTGCCGATAAGCATTCTACCGAGCAGCGGAGAAAGAACCCAAGACCTGCTCAAGCTAAGGGGACCACAGCTTCTACCCAGAGCAATGCTGCCGGTAGGACTACAGCTCCAAAGATACAATATCGGCCAAAACCTACCAATTTAGCAGTAGCGTCGCCCTCCAAGCCGGTTACCCCCAAAACCACGACCCATTGGGGAGAGGTGGCCGAGTGGTATGACAAGCATGTCGGCGAGGAGGGCAGTGACTATCACCAGGAGGTTATTTTGCCCGGGGTCATGCGCTTACTGGAGCTAGGCAAGCTCGCTCCGGAGAAACCGCAAATTTTAGACATTGCCTGTGGGCAAGGGGTGCTATGTCGGGCTTTGGCTAAAGCGGGTTGCCAGGTCACCGGCATTGATGCTGCGGCAGAGTTAATTGCGGTAGCTTTGCGCCGCAATGCCACCGATCGCCTGCCCATTGAGTACCGTATAGGTGATGCCACCAAGATCATCGACGGCATAGGAAAGACTGAAGACAGTTTCAAGGTCAACAGTCTGGATGCTGTGACCATTGTCCTCAGTATCCAAAATATGAACCCTTTGTCGCCCATCTGGCATGCCGTATGGGCCCTGCTGAAGCCGAAAGGGCGCATGGTGGTTGTGATGATGCACCCGTGTTTTCGTGTGCCTCAGCACTCAGCTTGGCAATGGGACCAACAGATCGGTGAGCAACATCGCCTGGTGCGCCAGTACTTGCGTAGTACCGAAATCGGGATTACGACCCATCCGGGGGATGCGGCACGGGGGTTGGGAAGTTCGACCACCACCCATTTTCACCGCCCACTGCAGTCCTATGTCAACACCATGGGGAACGCTGGACTTTACGTCGACCATATCGAGGAGTGGACCAGTCATCGGACTGATCAACCTAGCGCCAAGAAAGCAGCCCTAGATAAGGCGCGCAAGGAAATACCTCTTTTTATGGCTATCCGCGCACGCAAATTGTAGGGTAGGCAGGTGAATTGTCCAAAATAATTTTATTTTTAGGCAGGATAACTACCTCCGGTGGCCAATACTATTTAGAGAGATTTTGAGACAGGGTTAGCATTCCAACGCCCTGTCGATCAGAGTAATAGTGGCAGCTGGGAGGTGAACCTAATAAGCATCAAGCATGCACCCCATAACGCACTAGCTAGCACTCCGCACTTTCAATTCATGCACAGTGATGGTCTTTCTTCTGTTTTCCGCGGCAAAACTGTCGAAAGAGTTGAAGTCTGCGAAGTGGCTTCGCCAGATTTTTCCTCCGTGCCGCTTTGGTTGCGCATTTGCTTTTCCGATGGTACATTTCTTGAAATCGATCGTAAATGCACTGCCTTACCAAGGACGAAGCGCAAAATAATGCACCTAAATTTGGCTTGGCAACGCCACTCTTAGCAATTTGTGCACAAAGGCCCCCTTTGGCGGGGCCTTTGTGCATGATAGCCGGAAAAGTAGAGAACCTAGTATAGGCCGCAGGCGGCGAGAAGGGTAGGTCGGATAGTTGCAGTTAGTTGCCATAGCACTCGCACCTGTTGTAGCCCTCTTCACCTATTTTTATGTGCGTGACAAATATGAGAAAGAGCCCAGTCTGTTGTTGTTGTTTGTGTTTATGGGGGGCTTTTTAAGCGTTGGCCCGGTTATTATGCTCGGGCAAATTTTGCATACCTTGCTCAATATCTTTGTTAATCCAGAGATGCTTCTCTATACTATTGTCGAAAATTTCATCGTAATTTCTTTAGTTGAGGAGGGTTTCAAGTTCCTGGTGGTGATGCGCTTCGCTTATCGCCACCAGGCATTTAACGAGCCTTACGATGGCATGATGTACGCCATTACCGCTTCGCTTGGATTTGCGGCTTTAGAAAACATACTTTACGTCCTCGATGGAGGCATGATGGTGGGCCTGGCGCGCATGGTGCTTTCGGTGCCCGCTCACGCCCTGTTTGGCTCTTTCATGGGTTACTATGCCGGGAAGGCCAAGTTTGCCGCCGCGCGAAGAAGGCATTACTTATTTCTAGCCCTTTTTGTGCCGACAATTCTCCATGGCCTTTATAATTTCGTCCTAATTCTCAATCGCGGTGAATTCGCGCTACTGGTCGTGCCTCTCTCATTATTTATGTGGTGGCGGGCCTTAAGGCAGGTGCGTCTGGCCTCGGCCCGTTCCCCCTTCAAGCCTGATGACTGGCCTCGCTAGGAAAAGCGTGAATTCATGCAGGAGTTAGGGACCTTGGCAGCGAAACACTCAAGGTTGCAGCAGCAATACGAAAGAAGTCCGAGGAGGGGTGTCTGTCTTGATCCGTCTGGCAACAGATTCTAGCCGTTGTTCCGGGTGTAAAGTGTGTTTGACGATCTGCGCCTTGTCTCATTTTGGTGAAAACAACCCTAAGAAGGGGGCATTACGGGTAGAGGGCAAGTTCCCAACACCGGGGGTTTTTGCGGTCGCCGTATGTAACCAGTGTGGAGCTTGCGCCACTGCTTGTCCGGTGGATGCCATCCGTGAAAAGGATGGTGTCTACATTCTCCACCGTGAGGACTGCATTGGCTGCAAGAATTGCGTGCCGGTGTGTCCATTCAATGTTTTAGTCGTCCATCCCGCTGAAAAAGCGCCCATAAAATGTGACTCTTGCGGCGATTGCGTGCGGTACTGTCCCCGTGATGCCATCATCGATACAGAACATACCGTTATGCGCATAGGGCGATAAGGAGGGGTACAGCAATGAACGGTTATGCAGGCAATATTTTGCGGGTGGATCTCACCAACAGGGTTTCGCGCATCGAGCCGCTACCAGAGGAGCTGGCGGATAATTTTATCGGCGGTCGGGGCTTTGTGGCGAAACTCATGTGGGATGAGATTCCGGCTGGGGCTGATCCCCTCGGTCCTGATAACAAAATTATTATGGCCCCCGGACCGTTAACGGGAGCTTTTCTTCCCGGAGCAGGCAAGCTCGAGTTCGGCGCGAAATCACCTGCATCGGGTGGTTATGGCGACTCGAATGTCGGGGGTCACATTTCACCAGAAATTAAACAGGCCGGGTTTGACGCGATCATCATCTCCGGTCAAGCGAGTACGCCCGTGTATCTCTTGATTGATGACTTTAATGTGGCCATACATGAGGCCGGCCATCTATGGGGCAAGGGGGCCATTGAAACCGAAACAGCTCTCAAGCACGAATTAGGGGAGCAGTACCAAATCTGCACCATCGGTCCCGCGGGTGAAAATAAAGTTCTTTTCGCCTGCATCAGCCATGACTTTGGGCGACAAGCAGGTCGTACCGGCATCGCTGCGGTGATGGGGAGCAAGAATCTCAAGGCGATTGCGGTGCATGGTACGAAAGGCATACCCCTGGCCGACCCTGAAGCCACTCTCGCTAAGGGCAAGGAGATGTTTGCCGCCTGTTTCGCGAAACCTGGGTTTGAAGAATGGACACCTCAAGGTACGGCGGGTGTTACTGATTGGGTCAACGAGGTGGGGGCTTTCCCAACTCGTAATTTTCAGACCAGTTACTTCCCTCAGCACAAAAATATCAACGGCGAAGCCCTGGTGAGCAAGATCAAAGTGACGGACAAGGCCTGTTTTGCTTGTCCGATACCATGCGGCAAGTACTCCCGGGTGAAAAGGCCGGGGTATGATGTCTATGTTGAAGGACCCGAATATGAGACCATTGCGCTCATCGGGGGTAATACCGAGATTGACAACATTGAGGACTGCGCTTTTGCTAACTACATCGTGGATGAGCTCGGTTTGGATTCCATTTCGGCTGGTAATGTCATCGGCTTTGCCATGGAGTGCTCCCAGAAAGGAATTATAACTGCCGAAGATTTAGAAGGGCGCACCCTCAATTTCGGCAGTGTCGATGACTTTGTCTGGGTAGCCGAAGCCATTGCCCATCGCCGTGGTATAGGCGCAATCTTAGCAGATGGAGTTAAAAGAGCCGCGGCGCAGTTTGGGCAAGGGTCGGAACGTTTTGCCATCCATGTCAAGGGGGTTGAGTGGACCGGCTATGAGGCTCGGTACGCTCCGGCGATGATGCTTTCCTATATGACCGCCGACGTAGGGGCCCACCACAATCGTTCCTGGGCGATCACGTTTGATGTAGCCAGTGGTCGCGACAAACTAGAGGGCAAGGCCAAGCGCGTGATTGAGTTGCAGCACATCCGCCCCCTCTTTGATATGCTCTGCCTCTGTCGTCTGCAATGGGTTGAACTTGGCTTTGAACTCGACTGGTACCCGCAAATCTTTCAGGCCGTAACAGGAAAGACACAGAGCTTTGCGGAACTACTTAAATTCTCCGAGAGGGTCTGGAACCTCACGCGTGCCTATAGTCTTCGCGAAATTCCCGGTTTTGGTCGTGATTTTGACTATCCACCGCGTCGTTTTATGGAGGAGCCTATTCCTGATGGTCCTGCCGCCGGCAAGGTAATGCCACGGGAAGTGATTGACCGCTTGCTGGATGAGTACTACGAATTGCGAGGATGGGACCAAAGGGGCATTCCTTCGAGGGCAAAGGTTGCCGAGATGGGCCTTGATTTTGTTGAAGGGGTTATCGCCCCCCTGCGCTCATAGTGGGTACAGTAAAAATCGGCGTGCGAGGTCATGTGGTAAAGTACTTCCCCGGGGAGCAGGAGCGCTTTCTGGTGGACATTGCCGCGCCGACTACCGTCTTGCACTTACTTGAGCGACTCCGGGTCGACCCCTTGCTCATAATGATGGTGCATATCAACGGCCATAAGCAGCCGAAGACGGCTATCATCAACCCTGGGGATGAGGTGCTTTTTTTCAGCCCACCAGCGGGGGGGTAAGGTTCGCCACGGGGAAGACCACCGCAAAGCATGTCCCAGTCGTGTCCGTCCGTACTTTGATTTCGGCGTTATGACGCCTCGCTATATCGCGACATACTACCAGGCCCAGCCCGGTTCCACTCTCTTTAGTCGAGTAGAAAGGGGTGAAGAGCTTTTCCCTGATATGCTCCGGAATACCGCATCCGGTGTCCTCGATGCTGAGCTTGTGCCGGTCGTGTTTCATGGCGTCCATGCCGTTTTGGATGAGATTAAGCAATAACTGCTTAATCTCCTTTTCATAGAGCCAGAGCAAAGGGAGGTTGTCGTCTAGGGAAGTCGTGACCTCTACCTCCCTGAGGAGTGACTCCGCCTGGATGAGGGGCAGCAAGGACTCCACGACGCTGGTGAGCGAACATAGCTGCTTTTCGGCATGGGCATATTGCCCGAGGGAGAGATACTGGGAGATTAGACCATTTATCCGGTCGAGTTCCTTGATCATTAGATCGAAATGCATTCTGTACATGGCGAACTCTTCTCTAGGGCGGAACAACTGCAAGAACCCCTTGACGATGGTCAACGGATTGCGCACCTCATGGGTTACGCCGGCAGCTAACTCGCCGAGCATGTGAAGTTGATCTGAGCGAGCGAATCCCTGGGCCATACGCTTTTGTTCCCTGATATCTTTGACAAGGGTGACGAAGCCGGCACACTTATCTTCCGCGCCGCGCACGGCGGAGACAGTAATGGCGGCATCGAAGAGTTCTCCGCGATGAATTTGCATCTTTATTTCCAGAGTGACGGGGCTATTTTGAAGGATCCAGACACTAAACCCCAGTGCCTGCG
>QLUC01000070.1 GCA_018725275.1 Bacillota bacterium
ACGAGCGCACCAATACGGTTGCTGGCTACCGCGGGCCTAGTTTTGTGCTGCTAGAGACCGGCTCCACCCGGGCCTTTATTACCGGGCGGGAAATTAGGCGTGAACATCGTCGACGCACCCTACCCTGCTGCGCCCACTGTGGGCCGGACGGGCGGGGAGTTCAGGTTTTGCCACCGTCGGCGTCCGGGCGCTCGACCGCTACACCGTGCAGTACACGCTGCGGTCTCCCGCTTCGTTCTTCTTGTCGGCTCTGACCTATGTCTGCTTCTTCCCGGCGAATGGTGCTTTCTTGGCCGAGACCGGAGCGCGCTTTGCCACCGACCACCTCACCATTTTAAGTAACGGCGCCTACATACTCAGGGCCCATGTGCCCCAAAATCGCCGCGAATTGGTGAAGAACACCCGCTACTGGGACCGCGACAATGTACATATTGACCGCTTGTTCTTCCAGTTTAACCGTGAAGCTGCTGCTCTGGCCCCCGAGATGTTTGTGCGGGGTGAGATTTCGAGCGCCTCCATCCCCACCGCCATCATCGACGGTTGGCGCCTTGACCCCGTGCGCCGCGAACTGCTTCGCCCGGCTCCGGTCGGTGCGTTTGCCTTCTGGCATGCCTTTAACTTCAACCCACGGATGGCCCCGCAATTTGAGCCGGAAAATTGGCGTCGGGCGGTGTTGAACCTCAATTTCCGCAAAGCCATCTTCCACGGGCTAGACCGCGTGGCGGCCATGCTCACCTTTGACCCCTATGACCCGCTGCGGCAGATAAGTAACACCATCACTCCCGTCAACTTTGCCAGTGTCGATGGCATAGACTACACCAACCTGCCGGCCTTGCAGCCCATCGTGCGGATGCAGGTCTTTGATCGGGCCCTAGCCCTCACGCACCGCAATCGCGCCATGACCGAACTGCGCGCGGCGGGCGTCACCTTCCCCATCAGGGTAAAGATGCCCTTTAATACCGGTTCGCCCGACTGGACCAATCGCGCCCAGGTTATCGAACAGCAGCTCGAGAGCCTGTTTGGTCGCGAATTTATCGATGTCATGCCGGTGGGTTACCCTCCGACTGGTTTCCTTGATGCCACGCGGCGCCCCGGCAACTATGCCATCCAAGAAGTGAACTGGGGCCCGGACTTTCTCGACCCTGAGGCCTACACTCAGCCCTTTGAGGCGGGGCACCTTACCTACAGCGACATCGCTCTGGCCAGTGCCAACTACCAAAGACTGCTCAATGCGGCCAAGGCCGAGGGGAGGAATATCAGGCGGCGCTTCGAGCTCTTTGCCGAAGCGGAAGCCTACCTGATACAAAATGCCTTAGTCATGCCCTACCGCGTGGGCGGCGGCGGCTATGTGGCTTCGCGTCTCCATCCCTTCCAAGGCTCGTACGCGGCCGCCGGACCAGCCGTCGGTAAATTTAAGTTTCAACGGCTGTTAGATCGCGCCATGAATGTCGAGCAGTTTAACGAGGCCCAGACCATCTGGGCGCGTGATCGCGTTATCGCTCTACGGAAGGCTGGACAGTAACAACAGGGAGCGGGGGAATCTATATTCGTAGCCATGCCGGCGCCCTGCCGACCTATATCCTCAAAAAGTCGCTGGGCGCCCTCATTACCGTCTTCTTCGTCATCACGGTGGTCTTCTTGCTCATGCGGCTCATGCCCATCGAAGGCTATTTCGGCGATGATTTCGACCGCTTAGCCCCGGTACAGCGCGAGGCCATCTTGCAGAAGATGGGTCTACTGGACCCTTGGCACATCCAGCTAGCCAATTTTTACCATGACCTCGCCCGCGGGGACCTCGGGACCTCCATCATTTTTCGACCCAATGTGCCGGTCGCGGAGATTATCGCGCCCAAAATTCCCTATTCGCTCAAGTTTGGCCTGGCAGCAATGGCGTTATCTTTGTCGCTGGGCCTTCTTCTTGGCATCTTCCAGGCGCGGGAGAAGGGCAAGTGGCCGGACGCCCTAGGTACGTCCTACGTCATCTTTATTAACGCCGTGCCCGCCGCCGTGTATTTCTTGTTCATCCAGCTCTATTTGACCCAGCTCAGCGGGCTGCCCATCCTCTACTCTCCCGAGCGGCCTCTCAGTTGGATACTTCCGGCGGTGAGCATGTCGCTGGGGGGCATTGCGGGCTATGCCATGTGGATACGCCGCTTTATGGTGGATGAACTAAACAAGGACTACATTAAGCTGGCCCGTGCCAAGGGCTTGTCCAACACCCGGGTCATGTTTTCCCATGTATTGCGCAACGCCTTCGTGCCCATGGTGCAGCACCTGCCGACCACCCTCCTGATGACCATCGCCGGCTCAATCTTTATCGAGTCGCTGTACTCCATTCCCGGCATGGGTGGACTCTTGATTGACGCTATTTCGCGGCAGGATAACCCCTTAGTGCAGGCCTTGGTGCTCATCTATTCAACCATCGGTGTTTTTGGGCTCTTCATCGGCGATATCCTCATGGCCATCACCGACCCGCGCATCAAACTAGAGAAAGCAGGGGGGGCTAGGTAGATGGAAGAACAAGCCCTCTTTGTTTTAGCCGAGCGCGATGTGGCGGATGCCGAGCGAAGCGGCTACTCAGATTACTCCTACTGGGGTTCGACTATCCGAGTTTTCATGAAGAATTATGCCGCGGTGTTCTGCCTGGGGTTACTAATTGTGCTCCTTGTCTTTACCATGGTGCAGCCCTACCTGCCGGCGCAGCGGGACCCCAATGAAATCCACCTCAGCCAAGAGACCTTTAGGCAACTGCGCAATGTGCGGCCGGGGGCAGAGTTTTGGTTTGGCACTAACTCCATCGGGCAGGATTTATGGGCGCGCATCTGGAGCGGCACGCGGACATCGCTGGGCATAGGCATTGCCGTGGCTAGCTGGAATGTGCTCATCGGCATCATTGTCGGCACCCTCTGGGGTTATGTGCGTAAGTTAGAGCGTGTGCTTACCGAGGTGTACAATGTGCTGGACAATATACCCAGCACCATCATCATGACCCTCATCGCCTACATGTTGCGCCCGAGCATCAGCACCATGGTCATCGCCATGGGTGTGACGGGCTGGGTGCCGGTGTCGCGCTTTATTCGCACCCAGGTCATCATCATCCGCGACCGCGAGTACAACTTGGCGTCGCGCTGCCTAGGCACGTCCACTGGGCGCATTATCACGCGCAATATTTTGCCCTACTTGGTTTCGGTCATCATGCTCCGTTTCGCCTTGGCCATTCCGGGCGCCATAGCTTCGGAGGTCTTTTTAACCTACATCGGGTTGGGGCTGCCGCTCCACATACCATCGTTAGGCAATCTCATCAACGAAGGTCGCCAGCTGATGATGATCCCCGTCATGCGCTACCAGCTCATCTTCCCCTCCGTGGTCGTGTCCCTCATCACCATATCGTTCTATGTCATGGGTAATGCCTTCTCCGATGCGGCAGACCCCAGAAACCATGTCTAGGGGGTGCCGTATGAAACAACCGTTACTTTCTGTTGCGGACCTGTACATAAAGTTTAGCTTGCGCGGGCGCGTCCTCACGGCCATTCGGGGTGCTTCGCTTGACCTCTATGCCGGAGAGACCCTCGCCATTGTGGGTGAATCCGGTTCAGGCAAGACGGTGCTAACCAAGTCCTTTGTCGGTATGCTCGATGCCAATGGCTGGGTGGACGCCGGCTTCATCCGTTTCGCGGGGCAGGACCTCGCCAAGTACCGGGGCGACGGGCAGTGGAGGACCATTCGTGGCAAAAAGATAGCTATGGTCTTTCAAGACCCCATGACGGCGCTCAACCCCTTGCGCACGGTGGAGCTCCACACCCCCCTGCGCGGCATGGCGGCCAAGGACAGAGCCATCGAGCTCCTCTCCCAGGTGGGCATCGCTTTGCCCGAGCAGCGCTACCACCAGTACCCCCACGAGTTCTCGGGGGGGATGCGCCAGAGGGTGGTCATCGCCATCGCCATGAGTTGCAGCCCGCAAATCTTAATCTGTGACGAGCCCACCACCGCCCTCGATGTCACCATCCAGGCGCAAATCCTCGACCTCATTCGCCGGTTACAGACCGAGTATAACTTGACCGTCATCTATATCACCCACGACCTTGGGGTGGTCGCTAATGTCGCGAGCAGGGTGGCTGTCATGTACGCGGGCGAAATCGTCGAGTGTGGCACCAGCCGCGAGATTTTCTACAATGCGCAGCATCCCTACACCTGGGCTTTGCTATCTTCTTTGCCCCAGCTAGGCATTAAAGGTCAGCCGCTGTTTTCTATCCGGGGAACCCCGCCCAACCTATTTGCCGAAATCAAGGGCGATGCCTATGCCCCCCGCAACTCCTATGCCCTCGAGATTGATTTTGTCAAACGACCGCCCTGTTTTCAGGTCAGTCCGACGCACTATGCCAGGACTTGGCTGCTCGACCCGCGGGCGCCTAAGGTAGAGCCGCCGGCGACCATCAAGCATTTGCGGGCGAAATTTGTGGAGGGTGCACTATGCAAGTAAGCAAAGAAGTACTCATGGAGGTGAAAAACCTCCGCGTGGAGTTTAAGGGTGGGTCAAAGAAACCCTTTGTCGCCGTCGACGACATTAGCTTTAAAATCTATCGGGGCGAGACCTTTGGCCTGGTCGGTGAGTCGGGCTCGGGCAAGACCAGCATTGGGCGCGCCATGGTGCGCATCAATGAAGCGGCCGGCGGAGAAATCCTGTTCAAGGGGCAAAGGATTAATGGCCTTATCTCGAAGGAGCTAGACCGCGAAGTCACCCAGAAAATACAGATGATATTCCAAGACCCCATGGCCTCGCTGAATGAGCGCGCCAAGGTGGACTACATCGTCGCCGAAGGGCTCTACAACACCAAGGCCTACCAGAGCGAGGCCGAGCGCAAAGCTATGGTCAGCCAGGCGCTCTTGGCGGTCGGGCTTTTGCCCGAGTTTGCCTCGCGCTTCCCCCACGAGTTTTCAGGGGGGCAGCGGCAGCGCATCGGGGTGGCGCGCGCCTTGGTCATGCAGCCCGAGTTCATCATCGCCGACGAGCCCATCTCCTCTCTGGATGTTTCCATTAGGGCCCAGGTGCTGAACCTGCTCGCCGAATTGCAGCAACAAAGAAATCTGACCTATATGTTTATCGCCCATGACCTTTCGGTGGTGCGCTTTATCACCGACCGGGTGGCGGTCATTAATCGGGGGCAATTGGTCGAGTTGGCCGACACCGAAGACCTCTTTGCCAACCCCTTGCACCCCTATACCCGTTCGCTGCTTTCGGCGGTGCCCATTCCCGACCCGGCGCTCGAACAAGCAAAAGTAATCATCCCCTACGACCCACAGAGCCACGATTATGCGGTGCACAAACCATCGTGGGTGGAAGTCACGCCCAAGCACTTTGTGCTGGGCAATGCCACCGAAATCCAAGAATACCGGCAAAGATTGGCGTAGCCATGACAAAGCAAAATAACTTCCTTCAGGGTAACATGCGCCTGAACGACCGCGGACACCTGGTGATTGGGGGCTGCGACAGCGTGGCCCTCGCCCTAGAGCATCAAACCCCCCTTATCGTCTACGATGAAGAGCTCATCAGGGAGAATTGCCGTCGTTATCGGCAGAGCTTTGCCCAAGGTAAGCATCGCGTGGCTTATGCCGGCAAGGCCTTCCTCTGCCTGGCCCTGTGCCGGTTGTTAAACGAGGAAGGACTGTACTTGGATGTGGTCTCGGGCGGCGAACTGCACACCGCGCTGGCGGCAGCCTTTCCCCCCGAGCGCATCTACTTCCACGGCAACAACAAAAGCCCCGCCGAAATCAAAATGGCCTTGGACGCTGGGGTGGGTTGCCTGGTGGTGGATAACCTCTATGAATACTCTCTGCTAAAAGCAATGGCCAAGGACTATAAGCGCAAGGTGTTCTTGCTTTTGCGCGTGGCACTGGGGGTAGATGCGGCCACGCATCACTACATTCGCACCGGTCAGCATGACTCCAAGTTTGGCTTTTCCCTAGGCGGGAGCGAGCTTGACCAGGTGGTCGCGGATGCCTTGGCGGACGAGACGCTCGAACTTTTGGGTTTTCATAGTCATATCGGCTCGCAAATCACGAGCCTCGAGGCTTTTCGCCAGAATGTGGAGATCATTTATTCCTTGGCACGGCACTACGGCGAAAAACACTCTTGGCAAGTACAAGAGATCAACTTGGGCGGCGGCCTGGGGGTGCCGTACCTGCCCGAGGACGAGGCGCAGAGCATCGAAGACTTTGCCGGCCATATCATTAGGGCGGCGGCCGAGCAGCGGGCGGTGGATGGCTTTCTACCCCGACTGACCATTGAGCCGGGGCGCTCGATTATCGCGGCCGCCGGCACCACCCTCTACACTGTAGGCTCTATCAAGAGCGTTCCCACGGTGCGCGACTATGTGGCTGTTGACGGCGGCATGACCGATAACCCCAGGACCGCCCTTTACCAGGCCAAATACAGCTGCCTCCTGGCCAATCGCGCCACCGCGGAAGCCACGAAGTTGTACACCATTGCCGGCAAATCTTGTGAATCAGGCGATATACTCATCTGGGACCATGCCCTCCCCGCAGTGAAAAGCGGCGACCTGCTCGCCGTCCTAGTCACCGGCGCCTACAACTACAGCATGGCCAGTAACTACAACCACCTGCCCCGACCGGCGGTGGTCATGGTCAGTGGCGGCCTGGCCCGGGTCATCATCGCACGCGAAAGCTATGCCGACCTGGTGCGCCTAGACCGCCTGTAAAGTGCAAGCGAAAGGACGGGTACATCTGTTCGCAAGAACAGATGTACCCGTCCCACTATGTTGGCCGTTGTTTGGGACTTAGTTGATGACGGGAGGGGTGAAGGTGCGGGTCGAGAGCTCTTTATCGAGGTGGTAGAGGGCCTCGCCGCCAAAGCGCTTCACTTGTTGCAGGATGTGTCCGAAGGACTTCTCTTCTTCGCGCTGTTCGTCCACAAACCAGTTGAGGAAGCTGATAGTGGCATGCTCCTTTTCAGTTTGGGCGATGTTCATGAGGTGGTAGATGCGGGCACTGACGAATTGCTCGTGGTGCAGTGATTTTTCAAAGACATCGGCCAGGGAGTCGTATTCGTTGGCGGGCTCCTCAAGGGCCATCATGGTCACGCGGCCACCCATGTCGGCGATAAAATCAAAGAAGCGCATGGCATGGAACTTTTCTTCTTCGGCCTGTATTTTAAACCAATGGGCGAAGCCATCCATCTGCAGATCGGTGCAGTAGGCAGACATGGCCAAGTAGAGATGGGCGCTGTATAGCTCGTACTTCACTTGCAGGTTTAGTTCTTCAGTAAGGTTTTTCGAAAGCATAGTTATTCCTCCTTAACATTTTTTGGGGCAACTTCATCATACCTAAGAAGCGACCTCTTGTCTACGCCGTTCCGACCCCACTCTCGCACCCCTCGCACCTTTCACTCCTCGCCCCTGAAATCTCGCCTCTGACTTCTCGCCTCTCACCTCTCATTAAGCTGGTATGAAGCTGAGGATGGCCTCGCGCAAGATTTTGGCACCGAGGACTGCCGTAATCTGGGACAAATCAAAGGAGGGAGAAACTTCGACGAGGTCGAAACCGACCACCTTGCAGGAGCCTAAATGGTGAATAGCTTGGATTATTTCCCAAGAAGTGCACCCGCCCGGTTCCGGCGTGCCGGTGCCCGGCGCGAAGGCGGGGTCGACCACATCTATGTCTAGCGATATATAGACCGGCCGTTTGCGCAGCTCCGGCATGACTTGGCTTAGCGCGGGGTGGATTTGGTTGAAGAAGGTATTGGTGTGGCCTTCGGCAAACTGCCTCTCCTCGCGCGTGCCGGAGCGGATACCAAATTGGTAGAGGTTTTTAGGCCCAATCAGTTCGGCGACGCGGCGCATGACGGTGGCGTGGGAGAATTTTTCGCCCAAGTAGTCATGGCGCAAATCGGCATGGGCATCGAAATGCACCACCGCTAGGTTGGGGTACTTTTCCGCCATAGCTTCGATGATGGGCCAAGACACCAAGTGCTCGCCGCCGAGCGCAAACGGCACCTTGCCATCGGCCAAAATGTGCCTAATTCCAGCCCGCACCATCTCTAGGCTGCCCGCCACATTGCCCACCGGCAAAGCCAGGTCGCCCGCGTCGTAGTAGTTGCGCTCAAGGAGCGACTTGTCCAAGTAAAAACTATACTCCTCAATGCCGTACGAGACTTCGCGGATGCGCTCCGGTCCAAGGCGGCTCCCCGGGCGGAAACTCACGGTATAATCCATCGGCACGCCCAAGATGACAGCTTGTGCCGTTTCATAATCCTCCGAGCTGGCCAAGAAGCCGGCGTTCTGTTCGATAAGCGCGTGTAGCTCTTGTAGTCCCATACACAACTCCCCTAGATATGATCTTGAGCAAAGTATACCACGCCTTTTGTCCTATCCCTAGCAGGAATATGGCCAAGCCAGAGAGAAATATGCTCAAAAGTCGGCACAAGTGCCAGAAAGATGGCGATGATGAAATGGCGCGTCCAGAAAGTGCCCCCTGGCTCAGGCAGACCCTC
>QLUC01000071.1 GCA_018725275.1 Bacillota bacterium
ACGGGTCCGGTACAGCCCATGCCAGTGGTGGCAAAGATGCCCTCGCGCCACACTTCGCGCACGGCGTCCTCTAGGTCGAGGATGTCGATGCCGGGGATTTCTTCGGTGACGGGCTTAGGGGCCGGTGGAGTAACTTCGGCTGTGGTGGCGCTTTCGCCCGTAGGTGCCTTCGTGAACAGGTTGGCGAGGCCGGCCTTGTTCGCGGCGGCGAACTCGGCGGCGACGACTGCCAGCAGACTGCCCTTGGCCAGGTCGCCGGCGTATTTAATCGCCCCGGCGACGACGGGAGCACCGGAGGCGCGCGAGAGTATGAGCACAATCCGCCCGTAGCCCTCACCCACCCCGGGGCCGTAGCCGTAACCGAGGGCCTCGTAGTCGCCGCCGGTGCTGTAGGCAGAAAAGACCTTCATGAGGACATTGCCGGTGAGGGTGTCGGTGACCATGATGTCGGGTGCGCCGACAAGCAGGTCGTTGCCGCGCATGACACAGCCGCCGTCTTGGCGGACCGACTCGGCAAAGGTGATGGGGTAGCCGTTCTCGGCTAGGGTGTGCAGGTGGCGCTCGACGGTGCGGGCGGAGTCGACATTGAGGATGCCCAAGGTGGGGTTAGGGATGCCGCTGGCCTTGGCCGCGGCGAGGCCGGCGATGGCGTTTTTGACCATGGCCAAAGTGCGGTCGGTGGCGGCGGTGCCGGTGGTGGTGGCGATGAACATCTCGCGGCCGCGGGCGGGAGTGATGACACGCCCCACGGTGGCCACACCGATGGGAAAGCTGTAGTGCATGGTGACACAGGCCTGCAATTCACCGCTGGCCAGCATCTTCTCCATGGCCTCGTGCTGGGTGCTTTCGCAGTCGGCTACTACCTGCCGCAAGGGCGAGTCTACCCGCGGGCCAATGAGCACGACCTCGAGCTCGGGGTTGGCGCGGGCGGCCTGCTCTGCGCCGCGGACTATCTCGGCGAGGCCATGCTCGCTGCCGAGCAAGGTGATGCCGATGCGGGTGGTGTGCCAAACAGCGGTTGTCGGGGTAAAGAGGCCGGGGTTCTGCTCCATGACGAAAGATACGCCGTCAAAGAGATTGGTCATGCGGGCCAAGAAGAGGCTGCCCTTGCCGATGATCATGACCCGCTTAATCTGGCCGGCCAACATCTCTTGGCGGGCGTAGCCGATGACGGGGACGCCCGAGGGAATGTGCCCCTGCGTGGGGGCAAAGCCGGGCAGGCCATGCCTGCTGACAAACTTGCCGATGTCGGCGCGCTCTAACTCGCCGCGCTTGACGCCTAGGGCGGCAATCATCTTGTAATTTGCTTCGGGCACATTGCCGGCACCGGCAGGCACAGTCACTTCGGGGTTTTGCATTTCGACGCCATAGAAGTCGACTTCGGCCAATTTAAGATTGCTCCGGTCAAGCGGGTCGGTGACGATGGCCGTCATGACGGCCTGCGGGCTAGAGCCGGAGCCGATGCTGTGGCGGCCGACGACATCGGTACGGATGATGGGGTTTATTCCGTCGTTTTCGGCGACCCAGATGGCAAAGCCGCCTAGGATATCTTCGAGGATGGGCATTTGCTTATGGACATGGTCCTTGCCGTTCATGCCTAGCTTGGCGGTCGCACCGCCGGCCACGACAACCACGTTTTTATAGATGCCGGCCTTGACTAAAGCCGCGGCGGTGACCATGGCATGGGCGGGGGCGGCGCAAAAGCCACGGGTGTCGCTGCCGGTGGCGTTGACAAAGCCGACGACTTCGCCGATGGCCTTGGCAAAATTGCCGCCGCCGCGTTGGTTCATATCGCCGCAGGCTTCTTCGGAGCATTCGATGATGTAGTCGACGTCTAGTGGATTGAGCCCGGTCTTTAACATGAGGTTCCGCACCGTAACCACAGCCGAGGCCATGGCGACAATGTTCTCGTAGATGATGTGGGCGGTGAGCGAGAGGTCGCTGTCGTGCGCACGGCGCACACAACCGACGAGATTATCCCCTAGCTTAAGTGGTTCGGCCACATGGTCGCCCACCAACTTGCTGATGGTCTCGTGGTCGGAGACCTGCATGAGTTTGCTTAGATCGGCCCCGACAAAGGCGGGGTGGACAGCGAGTTTGGCGGCGGTTGCGGCGGCAAACTCGGGGGTGAGGAGCACCAGTTCAAAAGAATCGCAGAGTTTCATGACGCCATAGAGCTCGTCCTCGGGCATAATTTCGCCCATGGGGGCAAAGCGCGAAGCCTTGGGCAGGGGGTTTTGGAACCAGGGCTTAGGCAAAACGTCTAGGTCGCGCGGGGCGATGGCGCCGATAAAGCTTTGGTTCGGGGGGTAGCTGACACAGGCTTCGAAACTACGCAGAAAGCTAGGTATTTTCTTTAAGTATTCGCTCTCCGCATTCTTTATACGCTCTTGTACTTGGGTCGTGCCGTGGTCGATGAGCATATTGGGGGCATGAAAAAGGGTGTAGGCCGCCCCTTTAACTACTGGAAACATCAGACACCTCCATTAAAATAATAGGGGCGAGCGGAAAGCCGCCCGCCCCTCTACTGTTTATTTGTCGAATACTACCTGCCCATGGACCTCGGTCTCGAGAGCGCGCAGTGCCCTACGCACTAAGGCGCGGCGCAGCTCCTTCTCTTCGGCCGGAGTCTTTTGGGGGTTGCCCAAGGGGTAGGGTATGGCCACCGTCGGAACAATGCGGTTGGCCCCTACGGTGAGCGAAATGGGGACTACGGTGCACATATGCACCACCGGAATGCCAAGGCGTTCGATCTCTTTTACCATCGTTGCACCGCAACGCGTGCAGGTGCCTCAGGTACTGGTGAGGATGACGGCGTTGACGCCATCGTCGAGTAGCTCCTGGGCAATCTTCTTGGCAAAGGTCACAGCCTTGGCTACGGCGGTGCCATTGCCCACGGTGGAGTAGAAGTAGCGGTGGAGGGAGCCAATCTCGCCCTGGGCGGCCATTTCGAACAACACGTCTACGGGCAAAACGCGGTCGGCGTCTTGGTTGGCGTAGACGGGGTCGTAGCCGCCATGCGCGGTGGCAAAGGTCTCGACAGTGAGGTCCGTGATGCCGGCGATGTCGTACTTGCCGTACTTGCTGGCGCTAGAGGACTCGATATGGTCCGGGTTGCCCTTCGGCACGATGCCGCCCGAGGTGACGAGGGCTATTTTAGCCTGACGCACATCGGCGATGGGCATATTGGGCGCCACGCGATCAAAATGCGGCATGGGGTATTCGGTGGTGAAAGGCTGGCCGCTCATCTTGCTGACGAGCATGCTGACGGCTCTCTTGGCGCCACTTTCACTATGGAAATAGTTCTTGCGCAGTCCCTGCAACAGGTAGCCATGGGTAGCCGGCGACACTTCGAGGCCGGCGGCCAAATCGATGACGAGCTTGGCCATCTTGGGCATGGCCTTGCGCATATCGGCGGCGCTGTTGCTGGTTTCTACAATGTAGGCGTACTTGCGGTACATCTCGACGCCGGGGTTTTCGAGATACATACCGCTGACCACGGGGACTTTAAGGTTTTCGGCCACGGCCTTGGCTACGGCGCCACAGGCGACCCCGTAGCGGCCGGCATTAAAGGCCGGGCCGGTGACGACGATGTCGGGGTTGTGCTTGGCAATCATGGCGAGTATTGCACTGAGTGCGGTTTCGACATTCTCGTTAAAATAGCTGTCACCACAGATAACGGTGGCGACAACCTCGCCACGCTCGCCTAGGCCCGCTTGCAGAGCCTGCCCGGGACCGACTAGGCCTAAGCGTTCTTCGGGCTGGTAGTCGGCCTTGTCTTCGCCGCCAATACCGCCGTAGAACTGGTTTAGGTAGTGCACTACTTTGAATTTTTCGGTGCTCATCTTGTTCCCCCCTTCTGCAGAATAGACATGGTAACTACTTGCCGAACTTACTATAGGAGTTACGCATGGTGCTGACTTCTGCGATGATAGCGTCTACATCGAGAACCATTTCCATCATGCTGATCTGTTCGTCATAGGCTTTGGCGTCGACTTGCTCTTTCAGTTCGAAGATGTGGTAAACGGATAGTCCCAACTGGACTCCTGCCAGTGGCCCGGCGAAGGTAGGGTCGCCCGCAGTTACGGTTTCGGCAGCTAGGCCAGATGCTTCGGCCTCGGCTCCGCCAAGAACTACTAATAAATTCTCGGCACCGAACTTTTCGGTTAAGTCCTTAATCCTTCTTTGATTCTCCAGGTCCATGGCACCCGCGGCCGTTCAGACAAAGCACTCGGTGACCGAAAACACGACTTCGCCGCCAACGGACTTAACGCATTCTTCGATTGCGGGTCCGGGCACGCCGTCGCGGTCGCCGAGAATGACCACTTTTTTGCCCTTGAGCATGGTTTGTAACCTCCTTCTATACCTCGTTAAGATTTAGTTAGATGGCCTTAGAAGTCAATTTGCTAAAGCCCAATTCGTTGGTGGCTCCGGTGATAACTTGGATTTCGGCGGTGATAGTGCCGTCCTTCTGCAAGCTGCCATGCCAACCACCGGCGATGACATCGGCGACTTCGCTATAGCCGATGACCTTCTTCATGGGGGGCAGGGTGATGACTTCGTTGGCGTTGCCGGCGGTGATAACGGCGTCGGCGAGGGGGTCGGCATCGGCGAGGGACTGCGAGGCGCCGTCTTGCCCGGCGTACTCGTCGGTGACGAGCACGGTCTTAATGCCCTGCCGTTCTAGCTTGACGCAGTTCATCATGAGGTCGGCGTCGGGGTTGCCAAAGCCTTCTTCGGAGATGATGGCGGCGTCGACACCCAACCAGCCGATGAGTTTGGCGGTAAAGTTCGAGCTGCGCTCTTTGTCGGCGAGGGTGACGTTCTCGTTAGTGACGACTACACCGATGAAGTTGTAGTCTTGGCCATGGCGCGCTAGCAGCTCGGCAATGACGGGGCTGTTTTGATGATGGTAGGTGGTGTTCTTGTCGCAGGCCGAAACACAGTTGCCAGAGACAATGGCACCGTCCATGACTTCGGTGGGATAGATAAAGGTGGGCAAAATGCGCTTGACGTCGATGCCGTAGAGATAGGTGTCGTGGAGGAGGCCCTGACTCTGTAGCATATAGACATAGGCGACCTTGGGCAGTTCGGGGTACTGGGTGAGGGCTACGGGCAAAGATGGGCAGTCGTAGGTAATGACTTCGTCGGGCGTGACGCTCCGACCGGCCTCACCTAGGTAGGTGGCGGCCTTAAAACCCATGATGCGCAGAGCTGCTTCGTGCTCGTGCTGCAAGAGACCTAGGGTGGGGTGGGCGATGACTACGACATTGTTCAGAGCAGAGAAGGGTGTATACTCGGCACCGGGGCCGGACATGTCGATGATGCCCTCTTGGAAGCCCACGATTTTGCCGGTGGTAATTACTGCGGCACCCTTTAGAACATGAGTTACCCCCTCGCCGACCATGTCGACCTTGCCGACAAAACCGGGGAAGATGCCGCCCTGGCCTTCTACCTTGACACGGGGCTCGATGACATCCTTGACGGGCATGATGCGGGTGGCTTCGCCGGGCCTCGCCAAGTCGAGGTCGATGGAGGCGAGTCGCTCATCGGCCAGGTGCGCGATCATTTCGGCCTTGTTGACGTAGAGGACACCGTTTTTTACTTCGGTCTGGTTGCCGAACTGAACGTCTTTGATGCTGATGTTGCCTAAGCTTAAACGCAAATTGGTCACCTCCTTTAGTTAAATGAGCTCTAGTATTTTGGCTTCGATGCCCTGCGCCGTGCACTCGCTCGGGCCGAGCTCGGCGATTTTTTCGCCGCCCTTGTAGAAGGCGATGACGGGCAGGCCCATGACCTTTTGGGCGATGGCGAGGCGCCGGTTGCCCGAGGTGTCTAACTTGCAGAATTTAGCCTTGTCGCCGTACTGCTCGGCTAGGCGCTCGAAGTCTGGCATCAGGGCCAAGCACTTCTCACACTTAGGGCCCCAAAAATCTACCACGACTAGGCCGGGCGCTTGCAGCACCTCTTGGTCGAAATTGTCTTTGTGGACTTCAAACATTGATTTAACCTCCTTTTCTGCGATATTGGCCTGAGGCAGGCCGATGGGCATGAGGGGTTCTCGGGTACTTAGACGAAGAACTTTAGAGAATGGAGTCGAGGATGCCCTTGATGGCGGCGGGGGTTATTTCGTCTTCGCCCAGGCGGTTGACGACCTCGCCTTGGTGGAAGAAGAGAACCGTGGGCTGCTGCACCACGCCGTAGCGCTTGGCCACCCGCTGGTTGCGGTAGGTGTCTAGCTTCCAGAGCTTGGCCTGGGTACCATAGGCGGCGATGGCGGTCTCGATGACGGGCATTATCTCGATGCATTTGGGGATCATCGGCGTCCAGAAGGCGACGGCCACGGGGCGGCTCTCATGGAGCACCGACTCGGCAAAGCCCTCTTCTTCGATAATGTATTTTTCGGCGGCCACGGCGGCTACCGCACCATCGGCGGCGGCGGTGACGACCTGGCGGAGGTAGGTGACGCGGGCGTCTCCGGCGGCAAATACCCCTTCGGCGCTGGTCTCCATGCGCTCATCGGTGATGATGTAGCCGCGGGAGTCGAGATTGACCTGGCCCTTGACAAAATCGGTGAGGGGGATGGTGCCTATGTAGATAAAGACGCCGTTAGTCTCAAGCTCGGTGGTTTCGTTGGTCTTGATGTTCCGGAGCACCACGCCCTCGACAATGCCATCGCCCTTGATCTCTTGAATGGTGGAGTTCCAGATGAAGTTGATCTTCGGGTTCTTAAAGGCGCGCTCCTGCAGCATGGGCGCGGCGTCGAGCACACCTTCGTCGTGGATGACGACGATGGTGACGGAGTTGGCAAATTTAGTTAAATAGTGGCTCTCCTCAATGGCGGCATCACCGTTGCCAAGTACGACGATGTCTAAATCGGTAAAGAAGTCGGCGTCGCAGGTGGCGCAGTAAGAAACCCCCTTGCCGCGGAGAGCCTGCTCTCCCCTCACCCCTAAGGTGCGCGGTATAGCGCCGGGCGACAAAATAATGGTATGGCCTTGGTATTGTGAGCCGTCCTTGCAGTAAACAATCTTTTGGGCGGCGTCAATTGATACTACTTCGTTACGCATAATCTCGGCGCCAAAGGAGGTGGCGTGGTCGGCAAAGGCTTGCATGAGGGCCGGGCCGGTGGTGCCTTTGGCAAACCCGGGGTAGTTCTCCATGTCTTGCGTCGAGGCAGCTTGTCCGCCTGGCTTGGCCTTTTCGATGAGCAGGGTCCGGAGCTTGCTGCGGGCGCCGTACATGGCGGCCGACAAGCCGCCGGGGCCGCCGCCAACAATGATAATATCCCAAATATTTGACATAAACACTCTCCTTATAAGGTCTCGTAAAATGTTTCGTTAAAAGTGCCCTGCTAGACGCAAAGACTCAACTCCGGTCTCGAGCAAAGAACGGTCGATTAACTCTAGGTCGGCTAGCACCGAGGGCGGAAAGGAGGAAAGCGGCCTCTCTTTTAGCATGCGTCGGGCGAGGCTCAAGCATCCCTCGATTAGTTGCACCGATTGCGGATCGACGCCTAGGCGGTCGCAGGTGAGCACTAGGGAGCGACAGGGGTTTTCGTTCGGCTTGACGCTGCCGGCCAAGGGGTGCGTGAGCAGGTGGTGCCCAAGGTGAACATAATCGCGCGCGGTTTCGAGTACGGCGAGCATATTTGGGGAGCTGATTAGAACATCGGTGGGCCTAAGCGCAATGCTTTTGTTGTTAGTCAGGATGATGCTGCGCGGCATGTCGTGGCCCTTTCTGCACTACTTCAATAGCGCGCGTCAAGGCCTGTACGGTATCGGCACCAATCTGCATGTCGAGGCTACTCACCCTGGAGTAGACGGCCCCAATATCGGTCACGACATAGCGCGGCGGCAACTGATTTAAGGCCAGGGCGGCGATGTCGAGACGGCAGCGGGTGCAGGTACAGACGTCGGGGAAGAAGTGCAACACGTGCTCTAACTTTTCAAAGACGATGTCCTGGGTGATGTTTTTGAGCAACACACAAAATCCACCTTTCATTCTTCGGACCGCTAGGCGAAAAAATGAACGGCAAAAATTGCCGCCCATTTCTCTGTCTTTGTAACCTGAGAGATTTCGCAGCAATACAAGGCACTGCTTGCTCCTTCGGTGCAAAAAAACTGCTTTCCAGAGTGCCGTCGGCATAGCGGTCCTTTTGCCTGAAAGTTTAGCCCGACCTTGGCGAGGTAGAGGCTTGCTCCTTCGGCGCCCCGAGGGGTCTCTTCCGCTAGCTTCATCCAGCAACTTTGTTATTTATAGGTCAAGCATACCACGCCGGTTACGGGCACGCAAGCGAATTTGCCGGGGCGAATGCGAAATTCTAGCGTCCTAGGTAGCGGCGTGACATGGCACGCCGACCCCCGCAACAACGTCCTAGGTAGCGGCGTGACATGGCACGCCGACCCCCGGTCTCCCGGTCGTAACCATGATGTCCGCAACCCAA
>QLUC01000072.1 GCA_018725275.1 Bacillota bacterium
GGTGTGGCGAATTCGCACTAAGGACGGAGTTTTCTTCATCAATGCCCATTCCGGAGTGCTCGAGAGTTAGCTAGATTTTACAGGTTAGTCGCTTAAGGCCGTCTAAAAACACTTTAAAGCTATGAGATCTATTGTTATTTAGATTCATGTGCCCTGCAATGGACCTTGAGCCACTAATTTTCTGGTAGTCGGGAATCATACGCCTTAACACCTGAGAAGCGTTAGGAACCTGGTCAGGTGTCCTAAAGCTTCTCTGGTCCTGTCTGCGGGCTATCCCACTTGTACTGAAAGCTTTCTCCACAGCTACCAAGTCACCGAGAAACCATGACTCCAGTTCATGGCAGACGATACGGACCAGCGCGTCAGGTCTGCCAGCCTCTATGCAAAGCTCACGGATACGTGACTTCAGGATTTTGCAGTCTGAACTATCCTGGTCTCGCAGAATCACAAAGTTGTCATCTCGAGGGAAAGCCTTCAGTTTACGAACAATCGACCGGTCCAGATCAGACTTCCCTTCGTGAGTAATTACGAGGTAATTAGTATTCTTTTCGAGCACCTCCCGAAGTACCCTGTGAAGAACTTCCTTCATTGATTTCTCCTCTACCAGGAATACAATTCTGCTCACCGGGGGTCTACCCCCTCCATCAAACCCTGCTTCCATAGGTAGCCCAGTTTGTCGCCCTCACGTAACAGGTTCCGGATAATGGGGCAGTCGCTGGCTCGCCTGACTTCGCTAAATCCATCTTTTTTCGTAAACCAGAACAGCTCATCTAGCTCAACGTGATTAACAAGATCAGGCGAATGGGTGGAGATGAGGACTTGACCACCTGCTCTAGAGTACGAGCGAAACTCCTCTGCCAATTCTCCGAGTAATTCTGGGTAGAGCTGATTCTCGGGTTCCTCAATGCATAACAAAGGGTGAGGCTTAGGGTCGTGCAACAATAGTAGATAGGCAAACATCTTAATAGTTCCGTCGGATACATATCTTGCTATAAAGGGATCTTTGAATGAGCCATCCTGGAATTTAAGCACAATCCGCCCATCTTCTGTTGCCGCTGAAGAAACCGATGTCACTCCAGGAACTCTTTGTTCCATCTTCCTCAGAACTTTCTCAAATCTGCCGGGATAGTGCTGGTGCATGAACTGAGCCACGAGAGGTAGATTTTCGCCGGTGGGCGATAGATGTTCAGAGTACCCTGCGTCCTTGCTGGCACGGGCGGCTTGAATGTGAAAGTCAGAGACGTGCCATCCTTCAATTAGCCTACGGAAGGCAGCTACCTGGGAGAACTTCTGGAACTGGCCAAGTCCTTTGATGGCAAGTATATCAGGGGAATCTAACTTCTGCTCCTCGCGAACCTCCAGTACACCTGGCTGGCCGTAATCCTCCTCGTTGACTATCGCAGTTCCTTTTCCGTCAGCGAAGTCAAGGAAATGCCAAGGCTTACCTTGCGGACCCCGCCTATACTTAAGTAGTTCCTTGGCGACCACAGGCAGTCCCGTCGAGCCTAGTCCTACATGGAGTTCATAAGTAACAAGCGGAGCATTTGGGTCGGGGCGGAATTTGAGTTCTATTTCAATTGGCCCACTTTCGCCCCGCGAAACGACCTCTCTGAAGCTCCCGCGCTTTAGCAGTGCCGCCCGCACGTTATCAACTAGCGAGTCATGGAGAAATCCGAATATGTCAAAGAGCGTGGATTTTCCTGAGCCATTGGCCCCCAGAAATACTGCCATATCAGGGAGATTGGTAATGCGAAGATCCCTAAACAAACGGAAGTTTCGAAGCCTTATCGATTCGATTTTCACTTTATGACCCCCCTCCCTAGAACGCCACCTTTACACCAGTTCACATGAAATACCTGAGTGTCAAATACTAATCCTCCGCAAGCACTGAACCCATATTCGGGAAATGCGCTAATTCAGCAATCTTTTGCGTTGAAATGCCTCATGGCTCATCACCACCAGGTCAGCTTCGCCATTCCGCGTGATTATCACTGGCTCGTCAAGCTCACGGCAGTATATTGCGAACCCGTTATAGTCCTGTCGGATTGAGGTCGACGGCTTGATGTTCATTGCGTCACACCTCCTCAGCTACCTTTATTCTACCCTTATTCTATCATATTCATGTTATATACGGGTTGCTGTCAACAATGTGTCTATGAATGTGCCTGCAAAATAACACGAAATTTCACAGGCGGAGACTTTATTTCTTCACATACAGGTGGTAACATACATGTAAGAGCAAGGACGGCTTCCTTGACGATGTTTTTTTAAGGTGCTATAATTCTCTTTGTCAGCATGGGGGATTGGTCTAACGGTAGGACGACTGACTCTGGATCAGTTTGTAGAGGTTCGAATCCTTTATCCCCTGCCATCGTGGCGCGTTAGTCTAGTGGTCAGGACGCCGCCCTCTCAAGGCGGAATCACGGGTTCGAGTCCCGTACGCGCTACCAAAGAGAATGGGCACCAGCAGTGGTGCTTTTTGTGCATTTTTATAAAACGAAGGGAGAGAGTGAATTGAGTGAATTTCCAGATTTTGCCGGGCGGCCGCGGTTGCGGCATCGTCGCTTCCCTTGGTTGATTTTAGTGACGGTAGCACTCCTGGCCTCAGTTTTCGGGGGTGCTGTTGGCGCTTATATATTCCCGCGCTATATTTTTGGACAGCTACTTCCTACTCCCACCGCAAATTTACAGCGCACTAACTTGGTACTGCCCCCGCTCACGGGCCAGAACACCATTTTTGACCAAATGGCCCAGGGAGCGGTGGTTGAAGTCGCCGAGCGGGTCGGCCCGACGGTGGTGGGCATTGTCAACCTAGCTCGGCCGAGCCGCGGCATGACCACGCTGCGCCAGCAGGGCACCGGGTCTGGCATCATCTTTGACGCCACAGGGCTAATCGTCACCAACCAACATGTCATCGATCGGGCGGCAGAAATTCGGGTCGTCTTTCCGGGCAATGTCGAAGTCAAGGCCGAGTTGGTGGGAGAGGACTTTATTACCGATTTGGCCGTGCTGCGCATCAACCCGGCTGACCTGCCACAGGATAAGCGCGCTCTGCCCGTGGCGGAGTTTGGCGATTCAGCCGCTCTCAGGGTGGGAGAATTAGCGGTGGCCATAGGCAACCCCCTCGGTCTGCAGTTTCAGCGCACGGTGACGGCCGGCATCATCAGTGCCGTCGAAAGGACTCTGACCATGGATGACATCAGCTACGAGGTCATCCAGACCGATGCCGCCATCAATTCGGGCAATTCCGGTGGCGCCCTCGCCAACGCGCGCGGTCAAATAATCGGCATCAATCAGGCTAAGATTACCGCCTCCGGGGTGGAGGGCATGGGCTTTGCCATACCTATCAATGTGGCTCGGCCCATTATCGATGACCTCGTCCGTAATGGCCGGGTGATTCGCCCCTGGTTAGGCATCAGAGGGATAGCGCTCTCCCCAGCCATTTCTGCGCAGTACGGCTTGACGGCCACTGAGGGCATCTATATTGATACTGTTGTGGAGCGCAGCCCGGCCCACCGGGCGGGACTCCGCCGCGGCGATATCATCATTACCTGGAATGGTGAGCGCCTAAACGATTTTGAGCGCATGCGCACGCTTATCTCCCGCGCCGGCATCAATGGCTTAGTCCGACTCGAAATTCGTCGCGGCAATGCCGTATTTAGCATGGAGGTTAGGCTGGAAGCCGCGCCCTAATGAAAATTACCGTGTTGGCTGTTGGCTCGCTCAAAGAAGATTACTTTCGGGCCGCGGCAGCCGAATATGAATTGCGCCTAACCCCCTATGCCCAAGTCCAGGTGAACGAAGTTGCCGAAAGCAAAGTAAAAGCGAGCGCTTCCCCCGCTACCCTGCGCCAACTGATGGCGGAGGAGGGGGAAGCGCTTCTTAGAGCAATTCCCGCGGGCTCGTTGCCCGTGGCCTTATGCATTGAGGCGGTGCCGAAATCTTCGCTGGAGTTCACGGCCTGGTTTGTTGGGCAAAGAGATGGCGGCCAACACCTCTGCTTTATCATCGGCGGCTCGCATGGCCTGGCCCCGTCAGTTAAGGTGGCGTGCCGCGCCAAGCTTTCCTTTGGGCCCCTCACCTTGCCTCACCAGCTCGCCCGCATCGTCCTGCTAGAGCAAATCTACCGGGCCTTTAAGATTATGAGGAATGAGCCTTATCACAAGTAGGGGCAAAGCTCTTGACCACTTCATCCACGAGGTACCCCACATAATCGACTGCCTTCTTGATGCTCTCTGGGCGGGTCATGTCTACCCCCGCCATTTTGCCGAGTTCAAGCGGAGTCTTGGTGCTGCCCGCTTTTAAGATCTCGAGCCAGGTGTCCACCACGGGCTGCCCTTTTTCTTTAATATCCTTGGCGACAGCGGTGCCGATGGTTAAGCCGGCTGAGTAGGTGTAGGGGTAGAGGCCCATGTAGAAGTGCGGTTGGCGCATCCAGGTGAGACGTGCGCCCTCATCTACTTCTACCTCGCCGCCCCAGAACTCCTCGAGAATCTCCCCCTGCACGCGGCTGAGCACCATAGCGGTGATGGGCTGGCCCTTCTCGGCAAGGACAAAGATGCGCCGCTGCAATTCTCCCTCGATGAGGTGGCGCACAAAGTTGTGGTAGTAGGTCAAGAGAAAGCCCATGTGGAGCCAGCGCTGCATGCGCGGATCGGTAGTCTGTGCGCCGATGTAGTTGCCAACTAGGAGCTCGTTGATGATGGACGGGGCCTCGACGAAGAACATGGAACCGCGCACATTCGACAAGCGCTGGTAACGCATGGAAAGCACACCATGCCCGGCATGACCCAGTTCATGGGCCAAAATCAGGGCATCGCGCAAATTGTCATCCCAGGAGACGAGGATGTAGGGGTGGGCATCCGGCACACCATAGCAGAAAGCCCCGGTGGATTTGCCGATATTCTCGGCCCGGTCAATCCATCTATTTTTTAGGGCATCGGCCATGATGGTCGAGTATTCCGGTCCCAAGACAGCCAGGGCCTTCTCTATAAGCTCGGCCGCCGCCTCATAGGTCGTGGGGGGGTTGAACTCCGGGTCGAGCGGGGCCTCAATATCACAGTAAAGAAGCTTGTCTAGGCCGAGCACCTCCTTGCGCAACTTAGCATAGCGGCGCATGTGGGGTGCAATTTCCTTCAGGATGATGTCGTGCAGCGCCTCGTACGCGGGGAGGTCGACTTCTTGGGAATGTAGAAGCATGTGGGTGGCGGATTGGTAGCCGCGCAGGCGGGCGAGGACCACATGTTTCTTAACTTCGGTGCCCCAGGTGGCGCCGTAGGTGTTTTGGTAGTTCTTAAGTCCCTCGGTAAACGAAGCAAACGCATTTCGCCTGAGCACGGCATCGGCCGATTTTTCGTAGGCCCCTTCGTAGAGGGTAAAGGACATGGGGTGTTCCTGACCGTCCTTGTCAGTTATCGGGCGGAAGGTCATGTCGGCCGCCTTGGAGCGAGTGTAGGTGAGGTAGGGTGCTCCGAGCACCTCTCCCAGTGAGGCCAGGGCAACTTCGGTATCGGGGTGTAGCATGTAGGGCTTTTCATCAAGCATCTTGGTCAGGGTACGGGCAAACCCTTCTAGCTTGGGTTCTTCGCCTAGGTAGCGCTCCAAGGTGCCGCTGGGGAGGGCCAAAGCTTCGGAGCGAATAAAGGACAAAGCGGCCTGCACCTCTGCTCCCAGCGCTGCAGCCCGTCCCATGTAACCCTGATTGGCCGAGTCTGTGCCATCACCGGAAAGGAGGAGGGAGGCATAGGCAGTGACGCGCACCAACCTTTTCTGCAGGGTTTCGGCCGCCTCCAGGCAGGCAAAAAGGGTCAAGGGACCGTCGGCGAGCCTGCCCTTAAAATAAGCTACGCTAGGGATGTCGCCGGCTACGGCACCTAGTTCTACTTCCCACTCCCGCACAGTGGGGAAAATGTCGGCAAGGTTCCAGGTGAGTTCTGCTGATACTTCAGGGCGGGTCAATCTTTTTTTCACGGGGTGACCTCCTTTGCACGGGCGGCTACTTCCACCCATCGCTTGCCCATAGTATTCGCAGTTAAGCGCTAAATTCCTTCTAATGGCGAAGCTTTGCAGATTACATTAGCACCGCACCTGCCGAGTGCATCCTCCATTTGATAATTATGCACAATGACAATGCGAGGATAACATCGGCAAAATTTTGCATTAAGCGGTTTTCATGCTCTTGACAGTGGTAATTAGAGGCTCTAGGCGTTAAAATATAGTAAGAAGCGATTACTAAGAGGGGGTTTTGCCGTGAAAAAACTATTGCTCACCGGCGCTCTAGGGCAAATTGGCACTGAACTGACCACCGCCCTGCGTAAAGCCTATGGCGAGAACAATGTGGTAGCTAGTGACATACATCCAGAAATTCCAGATGGCCCTTTGCGGGGCGGACTCTATGAAGTTGTGGACGTAGTCAAGCCCAAGCAGATTGCCGACGTGGTGAAGAAATACCAGGTCACAGACATCATTCATCTCGCTGCCCTGTTATCTGCTGTCGGCGAGGCCAAGCCGCACCTGGCCTGGGAGGTCAACATGGGCGGCCTCTTCAATGTTCTCGAGGTAGCGCGGGAATGTGGCGCTGCTCTCTTTACGCCAAGCTCCATCGCCGCCTTTGGCCCGTCCACTCCGGCGGACCAAACGCCCCAAGATACCATTCAACGGCCCACTACCATGTACGGCGTGACCAAGGTCGCGGGGGAATTGCTCTGTGACTATTACTATCTCAAGTACGGGGTGGACACGCGCGGGGTGCGTTTCCCGGGGCTTATCTCTTATGAGGCGCTACCCGGCGGCGGCACTACTGATTACGCAGTCCATATCTTTTACGAAGCCCTGAAGCACCAGAGTTACACCTCCTATATCGACCGGGGCACCTACATGGACATGATGTACATGCCGGATGCCATAAAAGCCACCATGCAGCTTCTTGAGGCCGACCCACAGAAGCTGATTCATCGCAATGCCTTTAACGTCACCGCCATGAGTTTCGACCCCGAAGCACTGGCGGCCGAAATTCGCCAACACATACCAACATTTAGCCTGAGCTACAAGGTAGACCCGGTGCGCCAAAACATCGCCAATTCCTGGCCCAACTCACTTGATGACAGTGTCGCTCGTGCTGAGTGGGGTTTTAAGCCGGAGTATGATCTCGCTGCCATGACTAAGGATATGCTCACCCAGCTGAAAATTAAACTTAAGGTTTGATTGCGCTTCGTGCGAAGAGCACGGATAAGAAAAGCTGCCCAGCGCTGGGCAGCTTTTTTGGCACTCGTTCACTCGACTACTCGTTCTACTTGCCGTTTTGTTTCTTCTCGCGCATTTTTTCTATTCTCTCGGTGAGGCGTTCGATTCTTTGCTCTAAGTTTTCCCGAGTGTTTTCCAGACCTTCGCCGCTAATTATGCGCTCACGCATGGCTGCGGCATTAGCGATTACCTTCTCGGCGCGGGCTATCTTCTCGTTCGCCAAGCGCGGGGCATTTTCGGTGACGCGCGCGAGTGTTCTGGCCTGTTGTTCCCTGAAATTAGCCAGACGGCGTGTTGCAGCTTCTTGGTTCTTGGCCGCTTCGGCCTGTCTCGTGGCGAATTGCAGGGCGCGCGCTTGCGCCGCTACGAGGTCGCTTACGATCTTAGCCGGCAAGGCAGCCTTGTTCGCCAGAAGCTCTTCGGCGCGTTTGACCATCTGGTCATAACGGGCCAGCATTTTTTCTTTTCGAGCGGCAGGGTCGGCCTGTAGTTGTTCTTCAAGCCTAGCCAATTTGGTTTCGGCCTGCCTTAAGGCCGCCTTGGTTCGCACTTGGGGGCCCATCGCCATGGCTACCGGGGCCAAGAGACACAGAACAGCAGTAAGCGCCACTATTTTTTTAAGCATTTGACCACTCCTTTCGGCTATTTCGTTCTTTTCATGGATTCTAAACCTAGTATAGCCCCTCTTTGTCAGAAAAGCATGTGCTAATTGTGAACTATTTGTGTTCGCTATCCTTTGTAGCGTTAGTTGTGTCGACGCACCAAGTTCCATAGGTAGCGGCGTGACATGGCACGCCGACCCTCCCCGGTCGTAACCATGAGGTCCGTAACCCAAGGACCCCGCCGAGGTCGCCGGTTTTTGTGCCGGCGCACCAAGGCCGTAGACTCCGTATTGACAAGGACACGGCCGTATTTTTTCGCAATGGGCTGTCAAAATCGCTATCATTTGCAGGACAGCCGGTCCCTGGGGCGAAATATA
>QLUC01000073.1 GCA_018725275.1 Bacillota bacterium
GCTACCCGGGGCGCAAAGATAGGGGACGGGGCGAGGAGGGTTATGGTTCTGGTATAGACTATCCGCCTAGGGTAATGTCTTGGTTTTGGTACCAATCGAGTGCGGCATAGAAATGTTCCGGCCGGAAGTCTGGCCACATGTCATCTACTACGTAAAAATCTGAATAGATGGCCTGCAAAGGTAGAAATCCGCTTAGTCTTCTGCGGCCGCCCCAGCGAATGACTAAATCAATTCGGGGGATATCCGCAGAGGCTATCCCCCTTAGCGGATTCGTGACCCGCTTGACGCTGCCTTCCCAACCACGGGCCCACTCTGTCAAGTCCCATTGCCAGCCATAGTTGACCAAAAAATTGATGCGCATCAGCCCCTTGCCAAATTCTTGCCTCGTAGTATATCTTAGGAGCTCGGGGGGAAAGACGCTAGAGTCGTGGTCTCCAAGTACGAGTAAGGCCGCGTCCCGGCCTGACAGCATCTTGACGGCGTCGACGCAGGCTTGCTGAAAGGCTCTCTTTTGCTTGTCGGGTCGTTTCGCGTTATCTTGGGTGAAGCCATAAAAGGTAAGCTCTGGTATTCCTAAGGTCAAGCAGGCTTCGTAAAGCAAAAGGCCCGGCGCTAAACCTTGCTGATACCCTTCCTGCGCTTCCAGCCCGTTGTTCGTAGCCCATCTTCTGTTGCCATCGGGAATAATGCCGATATGGCGGGGTAGTCGTTTAAACTTCATCTCGTCTGCCGCCCCCAACGTTTTTGCTGACTACTTGCTTCAGATTGCCCGCTTTGTAGAATCTTAATGCACGGAAAAGTGCTAAGATGATCTCATAAGGTCAAGGGTGCATGTTGAGACATAATATTGATAAGGGGGCTGGCGCGATGCTTCGAACCTATAATGACTGGGATGCTTTGCTTGAGCCGGAGTTTCAGCGCGAATATTATGCGAAACTCAGTGAGTTTATCAAAACAGAGTATGAATCGGGCGTCATTTATCCGAAGATGGAGCATGTCTTGGCCTCTCTCCAGTCTACGCCCCACCACCAGGTCAAAGTAGTATTGCTAGGGCAGGACCCATACCCACAATCCGGACAGGCCCATGGGTTAGCCTTCTCGGTGCCAATAGGGGTAAAGATACCAAGGTCACTACAAAACATCTATAAAGAGATTCAGAACGACCTGCAGGGGTATATCTCGAATAATGGCTGCTTGGCACCGTGGGCAGAACAAGGGGTGCTACTGCTTAATACTGCACTCACCGTGCGGGCGAACGCCGCAGGGTCACATCGCGGCTCTGGCTGGGAACACTTTACTGACAAAATCATCGAACTGGTGAATGAAAAAACTAACCCAGTTGTTTTCTTGCTCTGGGGTAATGAGGCCAAGAACAAGTCGCGTTTGATCACCAAGGAGCGGCATCTAGTACTGACGGCAGCGCACCCCAGTCCGCTCTCCGCCAGACAAGGGTTTTTTGGCTGTCGTCATTTTTCCAAGTGCAATGATTTTTTGCGCCGGACGGGGCAATCGGGCATCGAATGGCAGATTCCTAATGTGTGACGGCAGTGCCGACTCGACGGCAAGGCATTGACTAATGCGATTCATCCGTGTATGCTCTAATAAAACCAACTAAACCAAGCGGTAAAGTTGGCTTTAGGAGGAATGATCCATGGTAAAGATTGCCCAAAGCTTAACCGATCTAGTAGGTAAAACGCCCTTGCTCCGGCTCAATCGGTACGCCAAAGAAGCGGGTATTCAGTCGTCCCTTATTGCTAAACTCGAATATTTTAACCCCGCCGGTAGCGTTAAGGATAGAATTGGTTTGGCGATGATTGAAGCAGGTGAAAAAACAGGGCAAATAAGCCTTGGGACCACCATCATTGAGCCTACCAGTGGCAATACGGGCATCGCCCTTGCTTTTGTGGCCGCTGCAAGGGGCTACAAGTTAGTGCTCACCATGCCCGATACGATGAGCATGGAGCGACGAAATTTGCTTGCGGCCCTTGGGGCAGAGCTAGTCCTCACGCCCGGAGTATTAGGCATGACGGGGGCAATTCGTAAGGCCGAAGAGTTGGCAGCCGAAACGCCAAACTCTTTTATGCCCCAACAGTTCAAGAATCCGGCTAATCCAGAAATTCACCGCAGGACCACCGCGGAAGAAATCTGGCATGACACGGACGGGTTGGTGGATATCGTAGTGTGTGGAGTTGGTACAGGGGGCACTGTAACGGGGGTTGGTGAGATTCTCAAGGCTCGCAAGCCTAGCGTCCAGATGATTGCGGTAGAACCTTTTGATTCTCCGGTGTTATCGGGAGGCAGACCTGGTCCGCACAAAATTCAAGGTATTGGGGCGGGTTTTGTGCCGGACATTCTGCGCACCGACATCATCGACGAAATTGTCACCGTCAAAGTCGAGGATGCTATCGCCACCACGCGCCAGCTGGCCCGCACGGAAGGACTAATTGTAGGCATATCATCGGGAGCGGCAGCCTTTGTCGCCGCAGAAATTGCCAGGAGACCGGGCAACGAGGGCAAGACCATAGTTGTCGTGTTGCCAGACACGGGTGAAAGGTATTTGTCGACTTCGCTTTTTGGTTCGCTAGACAAAGCGTGAGGATTACTGCAAAGGGTCGATATGCTCTCTTGGCCATGCTCGACCTGTCCCTCGTCGCGGTCGGTCCGGTGTCGCTCGGCAGCATTGCTGAGCGACAGAACATCCCCCAGAACTATCTTGAGCAAGTCTTCGCGGGGTTGCGTAAGGCTGGGTTAGTTGCGGGTGTTAAGGGGGCACAGGGAGGGTATACATTGGCGCGACCTGCATCCCAGATTACAGCGGGGCAGGTGCTGCGGGTTGTAGAAGGCGAGTTCTGGCCAGTGGGTGAGGTTATGGCCTCCGAGGATGGAGTGGGGGCTGCGGTAGTGTTACATGAGCTGGTGTTTGAACCGATGCGTGCCTGTATGAATGACCTTCTTGACGGCCTAAGCCTGGGATTTCTGGCGGGGGAGTTTAGTAAGCGCCAAAAGGGCATCGGTGCTATGTACTACATTTAGGGGTGATTTCTGATCACCCCTTTTTTGCAGGCAGGACTTTAGCAGGGGATGGAAAATAATATAGAGGAGGTGTAAGTAGTGTTTAGAAGCATCCGCGAAGATATCAAGGCCATTTTCGAGCGTGACCCTGCGGCGAAAAGTCTTTGGGAGGTCTTGCTCTGCTATCCCGGCTTGCATGCGGTCATCATACATAGACTGGCGCACTGGCTATATCGGCATAGAATGCCGACTTTGGCCCGCGTGCTGTCGCAGGTTTCGCGGTTTCTCACGCAGATTGAAATTCATCCTGCCGCAAAAATTGGCAAGGGGTTGTTTATTGACCATGGTTGCGGGGTGGTCATCGGCGAGACTGCCGAAATTGGAGATAATGTGACCTTGTATCAGGGCGTGACGCTAGGTGGCACAGGAAAGGAAAAAGGAAAACGTCATCCGACCATAGGCAGTAATGTGGTAATTAGCACCGGCGCAAAAATCCTCGGCTCTTTCAAAGTCGGTGATTATGCCAAAATAGGGGCGGGGTCGGTAGTATTGCGGGAAGTGCCAGCCCATAGCACTGTAGTGGGAGTGCCTGGAAGGGTGGTGCGTCAAGTGGATGAGGCCAACAGGACATTGGGCATCGACCTCGAGCATGCGAATCTACCTGACCCCGATAGTGAGGCGTTGCGGTGTTTGATGCGCCGCTTAGGTGAACTGGAGGCTAAGCTAGAGAAGCTGGCACAGCAACAAGCGCAGGAATAAGGTTACTTGGGGGACGACTTGGTAAGGCGTGCCGGGGTATAGAAGGAGACCCCGGCCTTGACCAGAGCGGTAAACAGGGAAATGCTGATAGCGGCGTCCATCAGGTGATGCAGGAGGGTGCCGATACCGACCGTCACAAAGGCTGCTTGGAGGGTAAAGCCGAAGGGGATGACGACAAGTGCCTCGCCAATGGCATGCACTGGGGCGGTAAGCGCGATGATTTGCCAGGGACGCATGCCGCGACGGTAAAGGATAGCGCCCATAACGCCGAAAATAATATGGATGGAGGCTCTGGCAGCAATGACCGGTGGCAAGGTGATGAAAAAACCGTACGTAGAACCTAAACCAACCAAGGCCGCCACTAACGGGCTGACAAACATAGCTATCATAACTGGCACATGACTGGCCAAGGTGGCTGAAAAAGGCGGAATGACGATTTGTAGCCACCCGCGAAAATAGAGGGGAATGATGATGGCGAGGGAGGTCAGCAATGCACCATAGACTAACTCGCGGACACTTACTTTCAATCGACATCGCTCCTTTGAACAGGTGTGTATACACCTGTATACTATGCTCATGATACTACGAAAGTCACCTATAGGCAAGCCTTGGAGGTGAAGTTTTTGAATAGTGAGGAACGTCGACAAGAAGTTATGCGCCTGCTACGTCGCGGTAGCGTTCTGACGGGGGCTCTGCTCAGCGAGAAATTGGGGGTGACTCGGCAGGTGGTTGTGGCGGACATTGCCCTACTTAGAGCGGCCGGTGAGCGTATTATTGCTACCCCGCAGGGATATATGTGTGCTCCCGCGGCTAACCTCGCGTCTGTTCGCCAGACCATAGCCTCTCAGCACACCCCGGATTTGGACAGTATCCGGGCTGAGCTGTATTTGATAGTCGACCATGGCGTCACGGTCCTTGATGTATCGGTTGAGCATCCTCTTTATGGGGAAATTACCGGTAATTTGCGCATTAAGACCCGTCATGACGTCGATGCCTTCGTGGACCGGCTACGCACTTCCCAAGCTGAACCGCTCTCCGTCCTGACAGGTGGCCTACACATGCACACGCTCGAGGCGCAGGATAGGGAGTCATTACAGAAGGTGTTAGCGGAGTTGCGGAGCAATCATTTCTTGGCGATGGACTAGCCTTTTTTATAGCTGGTCGCGCTGGAGTGGTGGTTAAGGCGGCAAGTGAATCTGGCAACCGATGTGGGGAGGTGGGGCGGTGTTTGATCTACCAGAGCAAGCTAGCGAATGTTTCGTGTCCCTTACAGATGGAGTAGTATCTATCCGGCACGCCGAGGAAGGCCCCTACCCGGTTATTGTTCCCTGTGAAGGGGTAGTAGTGACGGTTGACGAGGTAGTGTGGGCGCACGAAGTGCCGGTGCGAAAAGGGGATAATGTCAAGATTTTACCTATCTTGGACGAGCGTCTAGGTTCATGGTCGTTGGCGGTCAGTCCGGATGGTCTGACCGCAACTGTGCGGGTTTTGCCTAGCGTTCGCGTCACGCGCAGTCTGCCGGATTTGCCTCCCTCCCCGCGGCTAAAACTACAGGTCTTGGAAGAAGTGGAGCGCTTCTCCCCAGTTCAATTAGATACCTTGATGTCGGCCTTGCGACAAGAAGGGGTCAGGGTGGGAGTTGATCTAAAGATTCTGCCGGAAATCGTTGCCGCTACGGAGGAGCGGGATTTCATTATTGCCCGTGGACAACCTCCTCTAGCGGGTCGCGATGCCGAGGCGGTGATATTGTTTGAGCAAAACGACCGAACTGAACGTGAGGTTCGTCCCGACTCTACGGTAGACCATCGCTCGCGCTTTAACTATCATTCTGTCCGCGAAGGACAGGTCTTAGTGCGGAAAGTGCCACGGATAATGGGCCAAGATGGCGCATCAGTGCGGGGGGAAACCATTTTTGCGAAAGAGCCCGCTGATATGGACCTCATCGCCGGTGATGGCGTTAGACTGCATGAGGAGTCTTCGCGACTTATAGCGGTGAGTAGCGGTCGGCCGATGGTTAAGCAACGGCAGCGTGGCCTGCGGGTAGATATTCGTCCGGACATGACTGTTGCGGGCGATGTGGATCTGCGCTCTGGCAACGTCTCTTTTGTCGGCGATGTGACTGTCCAAGGGGATGTCACGGCTGGTTTTGCCTTGTGGGCCGGTGGCATCATCAAGGTGCGCGGCTTAGCCGAAAACAGCCATCTCCAAGCGTGTGCTGCGGTAGAAGTTCAGGGTAACATAATATCCTCCCAAGTCTTCGTCGGTCCTCCTCCGGGTTTGTTGCGTACTTTCAACCCTATGCTCCGGGAGCTCGATAGGGATATCAGCACAGTGCAGCAGGCCATTGAGCAGTTGAAAAAGAAAATCCCTGCCAATAAGCAATCATTTGCCGGGCGCTTGGTGAGCACCCTCATTGAACAACGCTTGGTTGGGTTTGATGAGCGCGTAAAGGCCTTATTGCTCGCTTTACATAAATTAGACCGCCGTCTTCATGACTTTTTTGGCGCAAATGTCATGACAATTTTAGCGAAATTTCTGGAAGAAGCTAATGCCGGAACAAAGACGGAGAGCCACCTTGTCGACTTGCAGGGGGCATTAGGAACCTTGCAGGCACGCTTAGAAGAGCTATCCTCGCAAAATGCACATATAAGGGCTCGCAATGTCATTAACAGCACCCTCATCAGTACGGGTGACATATCCGTCGTCAATGGGGGCTGTTACAATTCTTGGCTTCAAGCAGGCGGGAAAGTCACCGTGCAGGGCGTAGTGCGCGGGGGCGAAATACGAGCCGGCGCGGATGTGGTGGTGAAGGAATTAGGGTCAGAATCGGGAGCGACCACCCAGGTACATGTGCCAAGTTCCGCCAAGGTCTTTCTGGGTATAGCCTGGGAGCACAGCGGGGTGATCGTTGGTTCGCGTATGCATCGGTTTGAGAGAAAGCAGTCTGGGGTTGTGATCTTCCTTGAGGGAAACGCTCTGGTGGTGAAGTAGGTTGGTCGTATCGACGGCTACCTTTGAATTGTTCATAACCCTCCTCCGCACCTCGGTGCGGTTTTTGTCTTTAAGAATATGGCGGGGCAGGTGGTAGCCGTTCGGACGAAGCAAGGAGCGAATTTTTTTAGGCAGAAGGAGATGATTGATTCTTAGTAGAATTAAGAAAACCAGTTAAGATACAAGAGGAGGTCTTTTTTTGGCTAAGCTCCGCGTGCCGTTTGGGCCAACATATGAGGAGATGCTGCATCCTGAGACCATCGAGGCAGGTATTTTAGAGCAGGCGAGGCAGGCGCTGGTTAGGGATGAGCTTGACCCCATCAATCTTTTTAACATCACCTGGAAAGATGAAAATTTAGAAGTGCGTAAGGTGGTTCTGCCTAAGGCGCTCACCGGGGTGGATGCCAACATCGTGGTGATGATTGGGGCAGAATTCCCCTCTGGTTCGCACAAAGTGGGCCCGGCCTATGCCACTCTTATCGAGGGGTGCGTCGATGGGGAGATTATACCTGGGGAGCACACTATTCTTGGCCCTTCTACAGGCAATTTTGGGATTGGGGTGGCCTATATTTGTCGCCTCATGGGTTACCGGGCAGTAATTATCATGCCCGACAACATGAGCAAGGAGCGTTATGAGCGCATCAAAGGGTACGGCGGGGAACTAGATCTCACGCCGGGGACAGAGAGTGATGTCATCCTGACGCTAAAGAGGACGCATGAGCTGAAGAAAGATCCGAAAAATATGCCTTTGGCGCAGTTTGAACTAATGCCCAACTACCGCTTTCATCGTTATGTGACGGGTGGCTCCGCGGTCGAGGCAGTTAGGGGCATCGGCAATGGGCGCATCGCCTGCTTCACATCCGCCCCGGGTTCGGCGGGCACAATCGCCGCCGGGGATCATATTAAACATTGTTTCCCCGAAGCGAAGATTGTGGCTCTCGAGCCTTACGAGTGCTCTACCTTGGCTACGGGTGGACGGGGCCAGCACCGCATCGAGGGCATAGGCGACAAAATGTGCACTCTCATCCATAATGTTTTGGCGACCGACTTTGTGGCACTTATCCGCGATGAGGATGCGGTGCGGGCCCTGAAGCTCGTTCGCGATGGCACAGAACTTTTGGTCAGTCGCGGTGTGGACAGAGAATTGGCTCACAGTCTGCAAGATCTCTTTGGCGTTTCGGGCATGTGCAACATTCTCGGTGCCATCAAGATGGCCAAGTACCTGCGCCTAGGGCCGGATGACAATGTCGTGACTATCGCCACCGATGGCTTTGATAGGTACCATTCTGTGCTCGAGGACTTAGAACGTCGTAGTTTAGAGGTTACGGACTCGGTGTTGGGTAGGTGGCACAGCGACATTTTCTTAAATACGGCTGACGACCAAGTCTTTGATTTTCGCCATCCACAGG
>QLUC01000074.1 GCA_018725275.1 Bacillota bacterium
CCCACTGCGCACTATCTACGTCCCACTTCGAGCAGAAAAACCTCCTTCCTTCCCCTTCGTCCCACTCGTCCTATCTACGTCCCACTTCGAGCAAAAAACTCCATCCTTCCCCTTCTATCTCAGAAAATCCAAAAGGGTTGGCTGCATAACCCTCGCCGCGGCCCCTAGAGCCGCCTGATAGACATGCTCGCGCACGTTAAAGTTCATAATTGCCTCAGCCATGTCCACATCGCCAAGCTTGGACTTGAGTTCCGTCAAGGTGCTCTGCTCCTCCTGGTAGCGCAGTTCAGTCATCGCGAGGCGATTCTGCCTCGCCCCCACGGTGGCGCGGGCATCGAGCACATTGCCCAGCGCTTGGTCTAAGGCGGCGATGGCGTCTTGGATGTCGGCGGTAGGAGTGGCGGCGAGGGCATTACGCGCCATCTCGAGTGCGCCAAAGACATTGCCTGCCCCCGTACGGAAAAGGCTATCGCCTTCGACATTAACCTGCACCTCGCTGCCGCGGAGTATTTCGTAGTTGATCTGCCCCACTCCTGCCCCCACAGTGGGCATGTCCACGACTACGCCGCCGGGACCCTCGCTAAAGGGAAACGGTCTGCTCCCATGATGCGTGCCGCCAAAGAGAGTGCGGTCGCCATCAAAGGACGCATTGGCGAGGGAGATAACATGGCGCATGAGCTGGTCCACCTCGCGCGAATTATAGGCCCGCACATCCGGCGGCAAGGTACTATTCGCCCCCGCTAAAGTCAGCTCCTTAGCGCGATGCAATGCTTCGCCCACCGTTCCCAAGGTGGTGTCGGTCATATTGAGCCAGGCTACGCCATCGCGCACATTGGTCTGAAACTGGGCGCTTTCAGTCAAAGCGACGCTTAAGTTCAGCAGGCGGGCCGCCACGATGGGGTTGTCAGACGGCTGATTAACCAAGCGACCAGAGGCCAGCTTGCGCTGGGCCTCGTTCATTTCGCGCAGACTGAGCTGAATATTACGCATGACATTGTTGCGCATGGTGGTGTTAGAAACTCGCATCTGCTTTACCTCCCAAGGTTGATGATGGTCTGTAATATTTCATCCATGGTGGCCAAAAGCCTGGCCGAGGCTTGGTAACCGTGCTGGAACTGCACCATGAAGGACAGTTCTTCGTCAATAGACACCCCTGCCGCCTCTTCCCGCCGGTTGGTGAGTTGGTTGGTCAGCGATTCTTGATTTTGGCTGATGCGCTCCGCCTGCTGTGACTCGACCCCCAAGGCGGTGACTATGCCCGCGAAGTAACCCTCCAGTGAGGCTGTTCCTCCCGGCATAGGGGCATTGCGCAGGCGGGCGATGTTTAGCGCATTGCTGCCGTCGGCTAGGCCGGCCAGAGGGGCAGCGGTGCGAATTAGGCTAGGGTTATTTCTAATATCGGGGTTTAGGCCGATCAAGCGGGCTTCCCGACCAGGAGTTAGGGGTAAAGTGAAAAAATTCGCCCCCATAGTCGGATTGCTCGGGTCGAGGTGCTGCCCGAGCATATGAACACTGTTAACACTGTCGTGTAGCGTTCGCGCCAAAGTATTGAGTCTGCCGGAAAAATCGTTTTCGACCCATTGCCGGGCAACTTGGATGCCAGCCACACTGCCCTCGTTAAGTAATAACGCTTCTCCCTCCGGCCACGCCGGCACTAGGGATGTCCCCACCATCGCGCCCTGTACGGCAATAGCGCGACCCTCCTGAACCAAGTGACGCCCGCCGACGGCGACATTGATGGCCCCTGTGGGTTGGGGCAAGGCCTGAAACCCCACTATGCGCGCCAAATCATCCAGCAAGACATCGCGACGGTCCATTAAATCATTGGGGTTAAGCCCCGCGCCAAGGTTCGTGACGATTTGGGTGTTTAACGTGGCAATTTGGGCGGACAAAGAGTTGATATCGTTAACGGCCAGCCCGGTCTTAACGTTTAAATCTTCCAGCAGCACCTCGGACTGGGTGGCAAGGCTATTGAGTGAGGCCGCCAAGGTGGTGCCGGTCTCTACTACCGCGGCACGGGTGGCTCCGGCGATGGGGTTCTTGGCGAGCTCCTGCCAGGCGCCCCAAAAGCGCTCGAAGACACTGCTTAGGCCGGTGTCGCTCGGCTCCATGAGTATCATCTCTACGGTTGAGAGTACCTCGTGGCGTTCCTGCCAGTGGCTACCCTTGCTCAACTGCTGGCGTAGTTGGTAGTCTAAAAAGCCATCGCGCACCCTCCTGATCTCGGCGATGGTTACTCCGGTCCCCATCTGTCCGGGGCCGTCATGACGATTGCCGGACACCGCTATGGCGGGCGTGGTCGTTTGAAACACCGCCTGTTGCCGCGAAAAGCCCGGCGTCGAAGCATTGGCAATATTATGCGCGGTGACGTTTAAGGCAGTTTGATGAGCACTCATACCTCGCCGCGCCACACTAAACCCAAAGAAAGTCGAAGCCACAATAGTCCCCTCCCTTAAGCACGCCTGTCAAGAGACTGCCCGTAAATTTTGGCATCGCCCAGAGCGGCCAAGACCCGCCGCGCAAAATGCAAACTCTGCTGGGCCAATAATTGATTTCCCTCTACCATATCCATGATGGCCCGGAGCTTTTCATCTTCTGACCCCGTCAGGGGCACACCGAATGGCGACTCTTGCTCAACGGTCTTAAGGATGGCACTTTGTTCTTCAACCAGCATAGAAATGGCTTCTAGGTCATCCCTAATCATCGCCTGACGCTGCAAGTCAAGATTGGTGAAGAGTAAGGAAAGCCACTCTCTCATTTTTGGCCCCCGGGCGCACGCCCATCGCCACGCACCATCGCCTCAGCTAGGCGCACCATGCTCGGGCTGTACTCGCCCCTTTGTACGTCATTCTTGATGCTCAGCACCTTGTCTCCGGCAAAGGGCTCCTCCATTTCGAGGCCTGCCTGCAGAAGGCGGGCCGCCAAAGAAATGGCAATGGAATCGCCCTGGTTAGCGGCAACCACCGCTGTCCCCTTCTTTAGAGGGGGGCGGCTCTCCGCGGTGCGCAGGTAGATGTTTGCCTTCGGATCAATTTTCACATTACACACCTCTACTTCATCGTGGCGATTTTTAAGAACTCCCCTACTTGCCGCAGATTCATTACTCCGTCGGCGAGTTTGGCCTCGACAACGGCGCGCGGCATGCCGTAAATGATGGCGCTTTCTTCGGACTCAGCGACTATATGTGCCCCAGAGCGGTGGAGGGTCTGCGCGCCTTCCGCCCCGTCTTGACCCATGCCCGTGAGGACCACCGCCAGTAGGTGCGGAGCAAAGGGCTCCGCGCTTTGAAAAAGCACATTGACGCTGGGGCGAAAGGGTGTTGTCACGTAATCAAACGGCAGCACCTGCAAGAAGCGTCTGGTCTTATCCTTGCGTACCGCCGTGTGGCAGCCGCCGGGCGCAATATAGACGGTGCCACCTAGGAGCGGCATGCCGTCAAAGGCTTCGACCACCGGCACACGGCTTAATTGCCCCAGACGCTGCGCCATCGGTCCCGTAAACCCCGCCGGAATGTGCTGGGCGATGACCAAGGGCACCCGCATGCCCTCGGGCAAGGTGGGGATGATCTGCTGCAGTGCCGCCGGCCCTCCGGTCGAGCACCCGATGACAACTAAGTCGTAATGTTTGGGTGCCAGCGCGGGCGGCACCGTGCGGGGAACAACCTTCTGCCGATTGACGCCGGCCGCGGCGCGCAGTCGGGGCAGCAATATGGTCCCGAGTTCAGCGGTGGCGGCGGCACGGTCGGGCTTGGTGATAAAATCCACCGCGCCCATCTCGAGAGCACGAAATGTCTCTGTGGCGCCGACCCTGGTCAGACTGCTGACCATGATGACGGGCGTGGGCATCTCCCGCATGATAATCTCTAGCGCCAAGAGCCCATTTAAGACTGGCATTTCGATGTCTAGAGTAAGGACATCAGGGCGGAGATCGCGACACTTTTGCACTGCTTCTTCACCGTTGCGGGCAATGCCCACGACGGCCATGTCGTCGCTGCTACTGATGGCGTTACTGATGAGCTGGCGCATAAAGGGCGAATCGTCAACTACTAGGACGCGAATCTTACGCTCCCCGGTCATCTTTTGTGTAGTAGTGCCAAGAGCCCGTTGACATCGAGTATCGGCACCACGCGCCCATCACCCAATATGGTAGCACCCGCTAGTTCTCTGTTCTTGACGAAGAAGGGGCCGAGCGGCTTGATGACCACTTCCTGCTCACCTAGTAATCGGTCGACTAGGAGGCCAACTTTAGTCGAACCACTGCTGGCAATCACTAAATTTTGCGGTCTCTTCTCGGGCGGAGTCATGCCCAAGAGGGAGTAGAGCGGTACCACCGGCACAACTTGTTCGCGCAAAACCAAGCATTCCTGACCTTGCACAAACCGCAGGTCGGCCGGGTTAAGTTTACGCGTCTCGGTCACGGCGGCAATCGCCACCGCGTAGTCATGCCCATTGGCCCGCACGAGTAAGGCGCGGAAAATGGCCAAAGTCAAGGGCAGGCGAATGACAAACTCGGTCCCCTGGCCGAGAATGCTCTTGATGTCGATACTGCCGCCCACTTTTTCGATGTGGCTACGCACGATGTCCATGCCCACACCGCGACCGGATACATCGCTCACCGCGCCGGCCGTGCTCAGTCCCGGCAGCATAATCAGCCTCTGGCGCTCACCCTCACTCATCGTAGCGACGTCGCTCTGGGTAAGCAAGCCCAGTGATAGAGCCTTCCGGGTTACTCGCTCGACATCTATACCGCCGCCATCGTCGCTCACCGCGATGACTACATGATTGTCTTCATGGCTCGCCCGTAACACGATGCGTCCCTGCAAAGCTTTACCCTTGTCGCTTCTCTCGCGAGGCAGCTCAATGCCATGGTCGACGGAGTTACGCACGAGATGAATTAGCGGGTCACGTATTTCCTCCACAATAGTGCGATCCAGCTCAGTATCGGCCCCTTCAAGGATGAGCTCGATGTCCTTGGCTAAATTTTGCGCCAAGTCGCGCACCAGGCGGGGAAAGGTACTAAATAGTTGCGCTATGGGCACCATGCGCACTTTCATTATCTCGCGCTGCAAGTCACTGGTAATGCGCCCGAGCTGGCTGGACACTGCCAGCATGCTCCGGACGTTTTCGTCATCCTTATTTTGGCGTTCGAGGTGACTGGTGACATTGGCCAGACGATTGCGCTCTATGACCAGTTCTCCTACTAGGTTCATCAGGAGCTCAAGTTTTTTTACGTCCACGCGCACTGAATGCTGACGGGTCTCACCGCGGACTACTGCTTTTTCCGCACTGGGTACATCGGCTTCGGCGAGAGTAATGAGAGCAAGTGGGGAGATGTTGGCGTCTTCCACGTCGGCATCGTTCATGATGCGCGTAAGAATTTCATCGCTATGCCCGTCGGTGGCCAACAAAACGCTGAATCTTTGGTCAAAGCCTTCGCTGAGGAGCACCTCTTCACTCGGACTACATTCGGTGACCGTGCCAAATTCCCGGAGGTTTTGTAACAGGATAAACGCCCTGACCCCCTTCATCTGGGTGTCACTGCGCAAGGTGACATCTACTTTGTATTGTTTACCGGGCAACGCCACGCCCTCTGGCATTTGGGCAGCCTGCCCCGGCACCAGAACAACGGGTGCCATTTTGCCTTGAGCGTGTGCATCTAGGGCGTTAATCACGACGGAAAGATCGTGTTGACCCTCTCTGCCTGTGCCGTAAACATCTTGTTTGATCGCTTTTAGCAGGTCGAGAGCCGACAGCAACACCGAAAAAAGCTGGGAAGTCGGGTTCAACTTGTTCTCGCGGAGCAAACTCAGCACACTTTCCATATGGTGGGCCACAGTCGCCATCTGGGTAAAGCCCATGGCGCCGGCCGAACCCTTGATGGTATGGGCGTCGCGAAAGACGTCATTGATGAGGGACTTGTCGTTCGGCTGTTTCTCGAGCGCAACTAAGCTAACCGCTAGACGATCCACATTTTCTTCGGTTTCGTCCAAAAATAAGTGCAAATATTCATTCTTTTTCACACTGCTGCCCCCTTATCTTCCACCTAGCTCATCGACGAACAAGCGCTCGATATCGAGCAAGGCCACCAGTACCTCCCCCGTCACTTCTTCGGTTTCCTGCTCAACCACCACTACCGCATCGAGGGCCGCAAGGAAGTTCATAGCACCGTAGACTTCCCTACCGCGGTAGTTCAAGTACTTGCCGAAAAATGCTGGGGATGCGTTCTCTATAAACAGGTCCAAGGCAGGAGCCGATGCTTTTTGTTTCAGCAAGACAGCGTTTTCCATAAAACGGCTCTTGGTGATAAACATGCCGGCACGGTCCACGAGGTAGCGTTCACCTGTCTTGCCAAAAGGCGTAAATTCTAGCGCTTCGTCCTTGGCTAGGTCGGTGGTCATCAAAATGACCCCCGTAATTTGACCCTGCGCGCTGACCACGGGTTCGGAAACCGCCAAAATAATGCCTCCGTCCACGGCGGATACTACTATTTCGTGGGCGGGGCTACCGGCCAGGGATCTGTGTACATACTTGCGACGCGATAGATCGAGCGGCTTTTTAGCGGTATTGACCGGGCTTAAGCCCTCGCGGTCCGTGAGGGCGATGTTCTCGATGCCGCGCAGCTCGGCCCGGCGAGCATATAGCTCTGCCGTTACCGCCGCAGCCGACCCAGTCTGGAGCAAGGGAGAGCGGGCGATGGCCTTGATGCCCAGTTGTAACTCCGCTAGGCGCCGCGCGAGGGCGTTTTTTTCTTGCTGCACAAAGCTGTCCAGCATGACGCGCGCCGATTGTTCTGGGTTTGGTTGCCGATAGTGGCAGACCCCGGTAATGAAAGCCGCTGCCGTCCCTTCAGGGGGGGCGGTGACCAAGGCAGAAGCTACATCGCCCACCTCAAGTACGGCGTCCACAATGAGGCCCACGAGCACGTCTTGCACCTCCACAAAGACAATGCGCGTCTCCTTGCTGTCTACCCTAGGCGGCAATTGTAGGCAGTCGCGCAGGCAGACCACCGGCGTGATTTGCCCCCGCAGGTTGATGACCCCGACAATATGCTTGGCTGTACGCGGAATAAAGGTTAGTGCGTCCAGCCGAGAAATCTCGGTAACGCACTTTGTTTCGAGGCCGTAGTACTCCTTGTCCAAAGAAAATATCATGAGCTGCAAATCTTCTTTCTTCATGCCCTGCTTCCCCCGTTCCCAGTCTATCCATGGTTCTATTATCACCTACGCGCCTAGAATTGGACAAGACCTGGCACTCTATATTTGCAAAATCATTGTATAATGTCGAAAGTACGAGCATCGCGCGGTCAGCATACGCTATGGCACGATTGACAACGATGTTGCGATTAATTAAACTGTCATTAATGATCTGCCTTGGCGTGACGGTGTAGCTTTATTTGCAACAGTAAAGGAGCGGATTAAGACGCATGAAAAACTCAGTTAAAGTCAAATTGCTAGCCTTCGCACTAACTTTAGTCTTGGTACTAATTAGTTTTTCTTCATTTCAAGTGAGAGGAAGAATTATTGCCCAAAACGACATCAGGGAGATCCTGGACGATAGCCAGAATAGCATAGCAGCTTTGCAGCAGACGACGCTAGCATTTAAGCGGATAAGGGTGGATTTGCGTGACTACTTGCTTGATGCGCCGAGAAGAGACAGGTATCAGGCCAATGTCCTGGCCTTGATTCCGCAGCTAAATTCCTTCGTCGCTCAATTAGAGGAGCATGCCCCTAGCCCAATCATCGCCGAAGATATTGCTGTTTTAAAGAGAGACCTGCGGGTTTTTTATGACGTGGGCGGGCGCATCTTGGCCGCGGGCGCAGCACGGGACTTTCGGGGGGCTACGAATATCTTGCTGACCGAGTGCCACCCGGCCGCCGATGCTGTTATCAATCGACTGATTGCCTTAGAAACTCGCTTGGCTAATTACGGTGACACTGCCTTGGCGAGGTACGCTGCGATTTCGGCGCAAAGCACTAATTCTTCCATCGCCACCATTTCAGTTGGGTTAATCGCCATACTCGGCCTTATAGGCTA
>QLUC01000075.1 GCA_018725275.1 Bacillota bacterium
CGCCTAGATAATACCTTTTCTTGGTGAAGCCGATGCCGAGAGAGTCCCCGGGGAGGGTCGGCGTGCCGTGTCACGCCGCTACCTAGGAGGGTGCCGCGACCCGCACGGGAGGTTGTAGCGCCGGCACAAAAACCGGCGACCTCGGCGGTCCTTGGGGGGTTACGGAGGTCCTTGGTGGTCCTTGGTTTACGGACCTTATGTTTACGACCGGGGGAGGGTCGGCGTGCCGTGTCACGCCGCTACCTAGGAAACTGACGCGCCGTATACAGGGTCGGCGTGCCGTGTCACGCCGCTACCTAGGAGGGTGCCGCGACCCGCACCGACTGGGCGAACTAAGTTGGCTACGCAATATTTGACATTGAGCCAAACATTGCTATATGCTTAAACACACTTTCAGAAGCGCACTCTCCCCTTAGTGCCCTTCGCGTATCGTAAATCTGAACACTAGGAGGTCCCTTTGATGACAGACAGCCCTACCTACATACGCTTTTGGTCAGGCCTTACCTCAATCGGCGGAACGGTCATCTCCCTTGAGAATGGTCGCCACCGCCTCATCTTCGACTTTGGCCTCAGCTACAACCCGGGAGAAGCCTACCTTGACGGGCAAGTAAAGCTCCGCCCCACCGCTTTAGTTCAGGACCACCTGCACCTCAATATGATTCCCCCCATTGACGGTATTTATGGCCACCAGAACATCGGTCCGAGCCTTGATTTGGTGGCAGCAGAAGAAAGTGACCGGCAGAGTGCTGTCCTCATTTCCCATTTGCATTTAGACCATATGGGCGCCATGGGTCTCACGCATTCCGACATACCCGTCTACCTGACGGAGGATTCCCATCGCCTTTACCAGGCCCTAGAGCACATTGGCGAAGGCGTTGCCGGCACGAGAACGTATTCAACTTGCGCGTTCGATACGCCTTTCACCCACGGCCCGTTCACCATTACCCCACTCGCTGTGGACCACGATATACCCGGCGCCTGTTCATTCCATATCCGGACACCGCACGGGTCACTATTATACACCGGAGATTTTCGCCTCCACGGCCAACATCCCGAAGTTGCCTACGAGTGGTTAGAAAAGGCCAAAGCTCTGGGCATTGACATCCTCATATCCGAAGGCACGACACTCCGCCCTCACGAAGAAGGCCAAAATGAGCCTTTGCTTGGTGACCCTGCCCACCCGGCGACGCTCATTACGGAAGCAGCATTGCCCGCCAAGGTGCAAGACATAGTAGGGGCAACTACTACTTTGGCTGTCTTTAATCTCTACCACCGCAACTTAGTCCGCCTTGCCACCATGCTGGATGTTGGCCAGATGAGCGGCCGTGTGGTCGCCTTAGAACCTGAAACGGCATATTTAGCGACAAAACTGCTCGGCAGAAATGATTTTTCGGTCTATATAGGCGAAAATACGCATGCGGAACAACTAAGCGGGCAAACTACACCCTGGAAAAAAGCTTTGCTGGCCGAACTACCACAGGTAACGGCTGCGATGTTGCGGCAAAATCCATCCGGGTATTTTGTGCAAAACAGCTACCCCAACTGCCTGGAGCTCCTTGATCTACTGGGCATAGGCGGCTGTTACATTCATTCTAACGGCATGCCGCTAGGCTCGTTTGACCCAGCCTACCCGCGCCTAAAAAAGCTTTTAGAGCGCCTTAAGCTTGACTACCACTATGTGGGCACTTCCGGCCACGCCATTATGCAACACCTGCAGTATGTGAGCGATGAACTTGCTCCGCGGGTCTTGGTGCCGCTCCACAGTTTTAACCCCCATCGCCTGCAGGCCAATCACGGGCAGCAACTTCTGCCTACTCTTGGCGTGGTTTATCAGATGCAGGCGGGGCTTCTCCAAGAAATCGACCGCAGCCACTAGGACGAACATTTTTAGTGTCGTCCAAAGAGCAGGGTCACCCAGAAAGGGTGACCCTGCTCTTTAATGTTTACTGAGCACTATGGAGCAATTGTGCCCCCCAAATCCGAAGGAGTTTTTGATGGCGGCGCGTATGGGCAGCTGCCGCGCTCCCTCTGCTACGTAATCTAGGTCACATTCAGGGTCGGGATTTTTTAGATTGATGGTGGGGTGAACCATGCCTTTTTGGATGCTTAAGACTGTAGCAATAATCTCGACTGCTCCTGCCCCACCAAGCAGATGCCCGATCATGGATTTGGTGGAGCTTATGGCTAGGCGCGAGGCTTCTGTCCCAAAGACGGCCTTAATGGCCTTTGTTTCCAATCTATCGTTGAGGTCGGTAGATGTGCCATGGGCATTGACGTAGTCAATTTGCGAGGGCGACAATTTGGCATCGCGCAAGGCCAATTTCATGCAGCGCGTTGCTCCCTCGGCCTCCGGTTCAGGGGAGGTGATGTGGTAGGCGTCGTTAGTGGTGGCATACCCGACAATTTCCGCGTATATCCGTGCCCCACGGGCCAGTGCATGGTCAAGACTTTCGAGGACGATCACCCCAGCCCCTTCGCCCATGACGAAGCCATCTCTCTCCTTATCGAAGGGACGACTGGCGGCAGTTGGGTTCTCGTTATTCGTGCTCAAGGCGCGGGCGGCATTAAAGCCGGCAATAGCGAGCGGTGTAATGGAGCCTTCGCTGCCACCGGCCAGCATCACTTCACAATCCCCACGCTCGATGACACGATAAGCATCACCCACCGCTTGGGAGCCGGCGGCACAAGCAGTGACGATATTGCCGGAAGGCCCCTTCAGGCCAAAGGTGATGGCGACTTGACCGGCACCCATATTGCCGATCATCATCGGTATGAAAAAGGGGCTTATTTTTTGCGGGCCTTTTTCCCGGAGCAGCGCTGCCTGCGCCTCCATGGTCTCGAGCCCGCCTATACCGGAACTGATGTAGACGCCGATGCTGGCTTTGTCGATAATATCAAGATTGATTTCGGCGTCCTTAAGGGCCAAGGCCGACGCGGCTACGGCAAACTGGGCAAACCGGTCCATACGCTTGGCTTCCTTTTTGTCCATGTAGACAGTTGGGTCAAAGTTTTTGACCTCAGCGGCAATTTGCGTGGCAAAGCCAGTCGTGTCAAAGCGAGTGATTTTAGCTACTCCGGATTGCCCAGCGAGCAGCGCTGCCCAAAAATCGCTATGCCCAATGCCAATGGGCGTGATTGCTCCGAGGCCAGTTACAACTACCCTTCTCATCATGCCCTCCCCTTAAGCCAATTTTGCGCTGATATAGTCTAAGGCATCTTGCACAGTGCTGATTTTATCCATGTCCCCTTCGGGGATACTAATGCTAAAGGCTTCTTCCAACCCCATGACTAACTCCACTAAGTCTAGGGAGTCCGCGCCGAGGTCTCCCTTAAATGAAGCACCGGGAACTACCATCTCTTCCTTTACGGAGAGCTTGTCGATAATAACTTGACGTACCCGCTCAGATATGTCCATCTGTACACCTCCTTTCATAGTTTTTGCATAGTGTCTACATACTCATGCCGCCGTCAACACGCAGCACCTGCCCGGTGATGTAATCGGCCTCGGCACTAGCCAGAAAGGCTATCGCACAGGCTACCTCGGCGGGGGTGCCGGGACGGCCTTGGGGAATTGTCGCAAGAAGTGCTTTTTTAACTTCTGCGGGAAGAACAGCCGCCATGCCGGCATCAATGAAGCCTGGCGCGACAGCGTTACAAGTGATACCACGCCGAGCTAGTTCCTTAGCCAAGCTCTTAGTAAAACCGATTAGGCCGGCCTTGGCCGCGGCATAATTGGCTTGTCCGACATTACCGGTGAGACCGACAACCGAGCTGACGTTTATTATCTTGCCAAAACGTTGCCTGAGCATCACCTTGGCCACGGCTCGGCAAACCAAGAAAGCCCCGGTGAGATTTACTTCTAATACGTCTTGCCAATCAGACAACTTCATGGTCAAGACTAAGGAATCGCGGGCGATGCCGGCATTGTTCACCACGACATCAATCCTGCCGTAGGTCGCAACAATGCCTGCCACCATGGCGTTGACCTCGGCTTCATCGGCTAAGTTGGCACGACAAACCTCCGCACCGAAACCCTGACTCTTAATGTTTGCGGTGATAGCTAGGGCCTCGTCTTGGCTGGCATTGTAGTGCACTAACACCATAAAACCGCGCTCAGCGAATAGCTGACAGGTAGCTCGCCCAATGCCGCCAGCCCCCCCGGTCACTAAGACGACCTTCATCTTGGCACCTCGAGAAATTTCTCGATGTTTTCTGCCGTATCGGCCGTGTAGACAGTGGCGCTTTTTTCAATGCGCCTGACAAATGAGCCCAGTGTAGCGCCCGGACCAATTTCCACAAAATGCATGAAACCATCGGCCAGAAGGCGGCGCACACAGTCCTCAAAACGCACCGGCGAACTGACTTGACGCACTAAGAGGGAAACGAGGTCGTCGCCGGTAAAATACTCAGCGGTGACGTTATTGACCACCGGAATTTGGGGTGGTTTGAGCTCTGATTTTTCTAAATGTGGGCGGAGTGCTTCCCCGGCCCCACCAAGCAAGGGAGTGTGAAAGGGCGCGCTCACCGGTAGTTTAACGACACGTTTGGCACCAAGCGCACTACACTTTTGCATCACTGCTTCGACTGACTGCACTTCCCCCGCCACAGCCACCTGACCGGGGCAGTTGTAATTCGCTACGAGCACTACCCCGGCGGTGCCGGCACAGACTTCCTCGACGAGGGGAGTAGCTAAACCCATAATAACGGCCACCGCCCCTTGACCTAAAGGCACTGCCTCCTGCATGAGGCGGCCGCGTTGGTGGACCAAGCGTATGGCAGTGCTAAAACTCAGGCTATCCGCCGCCACCAAGGCGCTGTACTCCCCTAAAGACAGACCCATTGCGGCCCTTGGTGAACTTCCGTTGGCAGCAAGGACCCGAGTTATAGCCACGCTTACGGCTAGAATAGCCGGTTGGGTGATGGCTGTTTGGGCGAGATGCTCTGCGGGGCCGTCCCACATCACCTCACGCAAGGAAAAATCCAGCGCCCGGTCAGCCTCTGCGAAAACATCTGCCGCCACTTTGTACTTAGTGGCCAAATCCATACCCATCCCGACATACTGGCTTCCCTGTCCCGGAAAAAGAAATGCTAGTTTGTCCATATGCGCCTCCCGAGAATTTTTTCCGCCTCCGCGAGAAGTGAGGCAATAATTTCTGCAGCAGGTCGTATGTCTTTGATTAAGGCCGCTGACTGTCCCGCCATCACCGAGCCATTGTCCATGTCGCCTTCGGCAAATGCCAGACGCAGACGACCGCTGCCAAGCACGCTCAAGTCGCTGTAGCTGGCACCGTTTTTCTCTAATGCCGCAAGCTCCCGCGTCAGGTTATTTTTTAGGGTTCTGACGGGGCGGCCTATCGAAAGCCCACATACCACGGTATCCCTCTCGGAGGCGTCCACGATAGCGCGCTTGTAATTGATATGGGCTTCGCACTCGTCCGCACAGATGAAACGTGTCCCAAGTTGCACGCCTGCTGCCCCGAGCACAAAAGCAGCCGCCATACCCCTACCATCCGCAATGCCGCCCGCCGCAATGACCGGAATACTAACGGCATCAACAATTTGTGGCAACAAAACAATGGTGCCTACCTCGCCGATATGACCACCGGCTTCGCTGCCCTCGGCGACGATAGCATCGGCTCCCTGCCGCTCGACACGCCGCGCCATGGCCACCGATGCTACCACGGGGATGACCTTACAGCCGGCGTCCTTAAGCGTTGCCATATAAATGCCGGGGCTACCCGCACCTGTGGTCACTACCGGCACGCGCTCCGCGGCGACCACCCCGATGACCGCTTCTGCTTCAGAAGACATCAGCAAGACATTCACTCCGAAGGGTTGGTCGGTGAGAGCCCTCACCCTGCGGATCTCCTCTCTGACCCACTGCGGGCTTGCATTCCCAGCTCCAATAATGCCTAAACCGCCCGCCTCGGAAACGGCTGCGGCGAGGGGCGCCGTGGCCACCCAAGCCATACCACCCTGAATAATGGGGTATCTTATGTTAAGAAGGGATGTCAGTCTCTGCACTTTTCACACCTACCATTCCAATAAACATGCTCCCCAGGTCAACCCGCCGCCAAACCCAATTAACATGATCTTTTGCCCGGGCTGAAACATCGGGGCGAACTCATGCAGGGCGATAGGGATCGAACCAGAGGACACGTTGCCGTATTTTTCGACGTTGATGGGAATTTTAGAGAGCGGCAATTTCATGCGCTTCGCAAAACCCTCAATGATGCGCAAATTGGCTTGATGTGGGATAAAATAGTCAATGTCGCCATAAGCTAAGCCCAGCTTGGATAGAAGCGCGTCCGCGGCCTCGCCGACGATGCGCACGGCGAATTTATATACTTCCGGCCCGTTCATATGGACAAAGTGCTGCCGGGAGAGGACCGAATCGGCCGTAGCCGGACGCCTAGAACCACCTGCCGGCAAGGTGAGCACCTCTCCTTGCGAGCCGTCAGACCCAAGATGTACACCGAGGATACGTGCCATTATGTTTTTTGCGTGAGGAGCTGTCACCTCATCGGTCGCCATCGCCCGGCTCACCACAGCAGCCCCGGCTCCATCGCCAAAGAGCACACAGGTATTGCGGTCCTCCCAGTCCACGATGCGCGAGAGGGTTTCTGCTCCGACCACGAGGACATGTTGCCAACTACCGGCAAAAATAGCCGTTCGCGCCAGTTCCAAGCCATAGATGAAACCTGTGCACGCGGCACTAAGGTCAAAGGCCACTGCCTTGCTTGCGCCTAACCTGGCCTGCAAAATGCAAGCGGTAGAGGGAAAGAGCATGTCCGGGGTCACGGTAGCTACGATGATGGCATCTATATTCACTGCCTCTAGCCCGGCTTGCTCTAAGGCGCCCACTGCCGCATAGTAGGCCAAATCTGACGTCGCCTCTTCCGGCGCAGCAATACGACGCTCTCTAATGCCCGTGCGGGAAATTATCCACTCATCTGAGGTAGCCACGACACTTTCCAACTCTTTATTCGTCACAATGCGTGAAGGCAAGTAAGCACCTGTGCCAGTAATAACGGCGGTAAACAAAACGCACCCCCTCAGGCAAAATTTATTTACAACTTACCAAGTAGCAGTGTGCACATTTTGTGCACACTGCTACTTTACACCCTCTCTATTATTTTGTCAATAGCACCGGCAAAACAGTGTCATCGGACAGTGATGGTGGAACACGAGGATGGTGCAGGCTGCGAGTGAAGCAGTTACAGTGAGTTCCTCGAAACTCGTGAGCATGTTCAGAATAAGAGCCGCCGACCTTCGTCAGCGGCTCTTATTACTTAGAGATAAAAAGCAGACTATCTGCCGGGAGCAATAAAGAGCGTCTCTGGGAACGATAGGCCACGTATGCCCACCACTCCGCCTTGAATGCGGTTGTGGATGCCTACCACGCCGTTTCTGGCCTGTAAGAAGACGTAGGGCAATAGCTGGTTCAAGCGCACATCAAGTTGCTGGTAGATGAGCCTGCGTTCTGTCTCGTCCATAGTGGTGCGCCCGAGCATGATAAGGCGGTCAACTTCTGCGTCATTCAATTGTATGTTGTTCATGCCGATATTGCGCCTGGTAACCGGGTCTAGGCCTTGGCTGGAGTGGAAAATGGTGAATGAATCGGGCTCTTCAGAAAAACTCCAGCCCATGATATTCATATCAAAATCCGCCACATTGAGCCTTCCCACGAGGACAGACCACTCCAAGACCTCAGGACGCAGTTCTACGCCAATAAGGCGCCATTGACTAGTGAGCATAGCTAGGGTGTCGTGGCGTTCCGGTATGCCGGTGCGGATGAGGAAACGGAAAGACAATCTCTCCCCGGCAGCGTTGGTACGGATACCGTCACGACCGACGGTGGTAAAGCCGGCCTGCCGCAGAAGATCAACGGCACGAGTACGGCTATGCGGGTACGTGTAGAGATTGGGGTTATGGGCCCAGTGCGAGGGAGGAAGGTGCCCGTTAACGATGTCGGCGCGATGGTTATAGACCGAACGCACGATGGCTTCGCGGTCA
>QLUC01000076.1 GCA_018725275.1 Bacillota bacterium
CATATCCTCATCAATTTCCACCCCGAGGCCCGGCCGATCACTAAACACGACCCGGCAACCTTGGTAACGGAAGTCACCGATGTCCTGCGAGAACCAGCGCGGCCCTACCATCTCGCTGGACTTAATGCAGCTATAGGCGCGGTGGAGATGGGCGCCGGCAAGACTCCCGATACTTGACTCTAGCATCGAGCCCACTTGTACCTTGATACCGGCGGCCTCGGCTAAAGCCGCCATCTTGGTCGCCGGTAAAATGCCGCCGCACTTCATGAGTTTAATATTGACCCAGTCGATGCCGCCGGCCAATATTAGTCTTAAAAGGTCGCGCGCATCACACACGCCCTCGTCCACCATAATGGGAATGGGCGAGTTCTGGCGCACCCTTTGCAGGCCCGCGAAGTCCCAGTGCCGGACGGGCTGTTCGACTAGCTCTATGTTGTAGGGCTCGATACCCTTGATCACCTGGAGAGCCTTGTCCCAAGTGTCCCAACCCTGATTGGCATCGACCTTAATAGTCGCGCCCTCGCCTAGAATCTCGCGGGCCATGGCCACCCGCCGACAATCCTCCCCATAACTGCCACCTAATTTTAGCTTGTAGTGGGTGTAGCCCGCGGCCAGGTACTCCAAGAGACGGTCCTTGAGGGACTCTGGCGCACTCATGCCAAGGACGGCGGGGGCAGTGACCACATTGGTATCCCCCCCGAGCAACTGGTACAGGGGTTGATTGCAAGATTGGCCTTTGAGGTCGAACAAGGCTATGTCGATGGCCGCCTTAGCGGCGTAGCCGCCGTTAATGACCTTACCGGCCCTTTCGTGGAACTCCTCGATGGCGAGAGCGTCCTGCCCGATGAGCTCCGGCAAGAGCCGCTCGGCCAAAGTGGCATAGACGCCCTCGATGGTCTCTCCGGTCACGCCTTCGTCCGGCACACTCTCCCCCCAGCCCACCAAGGCTGTGTCGGTCTCGAGGCGCAAAATGAGGGAGGGCATGCTGGTCCAGGTGTTGTAGGCAATCTTAAACGGCTCTCTTAGCGGTAAGTGTATGCGGCGAAGTTCTGCCCCGACTATCTTCACGGCGTGAGCCTCCTTTCCATATAGTAGCGGGCCTTTCCTAAGCCGTAACAGTCTTCTTCGAACTTGGTCTCGACAAAACCGTGCCGTCGATACAACTCACGGGCGGGGTTACTGGGCTCGACGGTCAAGATGAGGGTCTTAATATGTTGTTCTCCCATGGCGTGCACCAAGGCCTTCGCCAAGGCCGTCCCGATGCCATGACCTTGGTAACCACGCCTTACCGCCGCCGTCAATATCCAGCCCACCTCAGAATCATGCCCATCGCGGGCGCCGAGGCTGTAGCCAATAATTTGCCCCCCTGCTTCGGCCACAAAGCAGGTATCTGGGTACAGATGGGGAATCATCTTGATGAAGTATGGGCTGTAGCCATCGCCTAAAAAGGCGAGCTGCTCAACCTCTAACAGACCAAAAAAATCGCCCAAAGCCACTTTCCGTACCGTGTACTGCACTAACTCGCCTCCTCAGGATACTCTGGCGGCTACATTTCTACATTTAGGCAGCTAGCTCCTGCAGGAGCTAGCCCTCAAGTCTGCCGATGCCGGCAAAAATGGACGAAAGGAAGGATCTCTCTGTGGCGATTAAAGACGACCGCAGCACTGCCCTCATCTATCACCCTATCTACCTCGACCACAGCCAGCCTCTCCACCCCGAATCAAAGGAACGCCTTATCCATATTTTAGCTTTACTCCGCGCGGATGATTCTCTCTTTGGCCTCCCCATCATCACCCCGTCGCCGGCCACGGTGGAGGAGGTGAGCCTGGTCCACGACTTGGCCTATATCCATAGCGTGGCCGAGGCTTGCCTTAGCGGCCGGCCCTACCTCGATGCCGACACCTACCTCGTGCCCGAGTCATACCAAGCAGCGCTCTACGCCGCAGGCGGTGCGCTCGCAGGGCTCAAGGCGGTAATGTCGGGCGAGTGCAAAAATGCCTTTGTGCTCTGTCGCCCCCCCGGCCACCACGCCGAAAAAGACAGAGCCATGGGCTTCTGCCTTTTTAACAATATCGCTATCGCCGCCCAAGCGGCGCGACGAACATATGGCCTGCGGCGGGTGGCCATAGTGGATTGGGACGTCCACCACGGCAATGGCACCCAGAACTTTTTCTACACCGACCCAGAAGTGTTGTTTATCTCCGTCCACGAAAGCCCGGCCTACCCGGGCACCGGCCTGGCCCGGGAAACGGGGCATGGCCGCGGGGAAGGCTTCACGGTCAACATCCCCCTGCCCACAGGTTCCGGCGATGCCGAGTACGCCCTCTTCTTCGAGCGCATCATCACTCCGGTGCTTGATGCCTACCAGCCGGAGCTAGTGTTGGTGTCAGCCGGGCAGGATGCCTACTACAAAGACCCCTTAGGCGGCATGAAGGTGACCTGGCAGGGTTTTGAGCAGATGGCGCAGTGCTTGACGGCGGTGGCCGCGCGCTGGTCTAAGGGCCGCATGCTCCTCTGCCTAGAGGGCGGCTACCACCTAGAGGGACAGGCCCAGGCGGTCGCCTATGTCCTCAGACGACTTGCCGAAAGCTTAGGCACTGCCCCGAAAGAACTGCCCCCGGCGCCGCCTATGGCAGCTGCCCTCCGCCTCCTGCGGGACGTAGTCGCCATACAGGGCCGGTACTGGCCAGTAAATTAGGGTCGGCCCTTGAATAAACCCGGGCACTGCAGCCCCTGCCCGCCTTGCCTGTAGCTACTGCAGGCTATTCATGATTTTTTCCAAAAGATAGCCGGCGCCGTTAAACCCCACTAGGGGCAGGTGGCTGGTGAGCAGTATCTGCGAAAGGTTGGGGTGCGACACTTGCAGCCTCACCCTGCCAGGCTGGTGCATCTTGAGTAGCAAGCCATCAGCGAGGACGATATCCGGCCTTGTGGCGTTTAATTGCGCTTCTTTTTCGCCCTCGCTAAGGGCAAATTTTACCAAGCCTTCCTCGGCCGGGTCCTCAAGGACTGGTTCGCTGCCGCGACCATGGTTGACAAAAGCCGCTACCGGCTTAATCGACAGTTCCTGCCCGAGAAAACGGGCCAAGTTGACGACCAAGTCATAGTTGCCGGCTAACGCCGCCGTCAGTGGCGCGCCCGCCCTCCTCGAGAATCGCCACCGCAAAAGATGGTCTTTTTGGCGCTTCGCTTCCCTCTCGACATAGGGGGCATTGACCACTAAGCCAAACTTATTGGCCACTCCTCGCAGCCAGTTCTGCGTTCCTTGGTAGCCGTAGGGAACTCCGTAGTAATACTCTTGCCCAAAACGCTCTTTGAGTAATTTCGCTGCCGGAAGCCCTTCCGCCCGCAAAACCAGGTTGTACCCACTGCGGGAGGCCGAGGTAATGGCCTCCATCGATGATTGCGCCGTGAAGACTGCATGGCGCTTCAGGCCAAAGCAGCCCTCCATCATGCGCTCCACCTCGGCTATGTCCGAGGCATAATTGTAACAATCTGCATTGCTGCCGAGAATATTGTAGTACCCCATATCTCTTGCCCCATCCGGTACCGGGGCGACCACATCACGGGCCAAGGTGGTCAGAACTTCCTTCACCCCGAGGCTGTAGCTGCCCTTTAGTCCTCCGCCCGTAAAGCAGTGCAGTCTGGCGCGGCAATTGGGCTGTACCTCTTGGCAAATGGCGAAAATGTCGGTACCGATAATGGAGGACACCGAGGAAGCCACCACGAAGATGTGGCTGAACTCATTCCTTCGATCCAACTCCAGCAAGGTGTTGCCCAGCCGGCCAGAGTCCCCCATGATCACTTCATCTTCATCGATGTCCGTCGTGAAAAGCGAAGCGTCCAAGTCCATGTTTAACTTGCCATAGGACTCAATGCCATAATGCGTGGTGCCGGCCGGTCCATACTCGAGCACACAGGCCCCCTTGATGGAGGCAAGTGCCCAAAGTACACCCATGCGGTCGGAGGGCGGGGGCAAGTACTTATAGAGCGACATGGCGCACCCCCTCTGGTCTTGGCTGGGCCACAGCCTTTACTGCCTCGGCCGCCAGTCGGGCGATGGCCACCGGCAACTCAAAGCCGAGCTTGAAAGCAATGCCATCGAGCACGACATGGGCAATCCCCAGCCGCGCCAGCGTATAGGGGTTTTCGTGCCCGATGTACATGCCGGGCCTGAGCACTGGGTACAGTTTTTGCAAAGGGGCTATATTGGCGACCATCGAAACCCATGGGTCCACCCCATGGCGCAAGATTTCTGCCATGTAGACATCGTCATGCTCGTACACATCGCGCGCCGAAATGATGAGCGGCTTCATACCCAAGGAGGTAAAGAACGCTGCGCCCTCAAAAGCTAGTAAGGGAGAATTGCCGTAGATAAAGCTCTTTCCGTCGAGCACCTCCTGGTAGCCGTTGATGGCGGCTTCGGCTCGCTCGCGCGAAGTTAGGATGAACTCTGCTAAATCTAGATTGAGTCTTTGGCCGAGTTCACGATAAGCCGTGGCTATTCGCTCGAGCGAGGCGTACTTCTCAAAGTACACATATTCCATGCCAAAACGCTCCTGCATTTCTTTGGCGAGAGGTAGAGCCGTGAAGTCGGTGACAATGTTAAGGGCCGCTTGTGGCGCCTGTCTAATGAGCTCGACGCTGCATTTGGACGGTAACGAGAGATTGATGCGTAGCCCCCTCGCCGAAAGCACCGCAAATAATTCGGTCCGCTCTATCCCATGGTGGCGATGCCCGAGGATGTTCACCGAGTTCGCCTGCACAGTCTGGGGCAACATGATGCTCGCCAACGCTGCCAAAGTACGCTCAATGCCCGGCAAGTGATTGTTACAGCGGAAGTGCTCGGTGCGAACAACCGCCAACGAAGCCTTGACGCTGTCCTTCAGGCTGATGGCAATGGAAGCAAAATCTTCCCCGGTAATTTCGGGCACACAGGTAGTGACGATGAGTATCGCTTGGGGGCCATACACCCGGTCAAGGTGCAAAATGGCCTCCCGCACCTTTTCTCCCGCACCAAAAACAATGTCATGCTCCGCCATGACAAAGGAATAGACATTGTCACGCCCTTCTCCGGCGGCTTCCCTGTTCATGGTAAATCTCTTGGTGTAGTAGGCACACTCGTCAGTGCCGATAATGAGCACCACCAAATCATCAATGAGGGATGCGGTGAGTGCCACCCCAAAGAGAGGGCAATGCGTGCCCGGAAAAAGGGCATGGGATAGTTGTCGCAAGTCCTTCTTCGTGCTGACCTGCGATAACTTTTTTAGGCGTTCTACTCCCGGCAAATATTCCAAGTTGTTCACTTCTTTCATACCACTGCGGCCAGCCCAAGGGGCATGATGGCTGGGCGCCCAGTAGCCTTGTTGATATAGACTTCGGCCTCGATGCGGTACACGGAGCGCAGGAGCTCCGGAGTAATGACCTCGTTTGGCGTGCCCGCCGCCACCACGCGACCTGCCTTGATGACCACCAGCCGGTGGCTGTGGCAGCAGGCCTGATTAAGATCGTGCAACACCATCACCACAGTGATCCCGAGCTTTTTGTTTAAGCTCTGCACCAATTCCATGACCTCGATTTGATGGCAGATGTCTAGAAATGTGGTCGGTTCATCCAGCAGCAGGACCTCGGGTTTTTGAGCCAGCGCCAGGGCGATCCACGCTTTCTGCCGTTCGCCGCCTGACAGGGTATAGACAGGGCGCTCTGCCAAGTGCCCTAATTTGGCCGCTTCGATGGCCCAAGCAACTATTTCCTCGTCCTCTCGGCCGATGTTCTCATACCACTTGAGATGAGGCATTCTTCCATGGCGCACCAACTCAAGGACTGAGAAGTCGGGTGGCATCACCTGAGTCTGCGGTAGGACTGCCATCTTTTTCGCCACCTCGCGGGTGCTCAGGCGATGAATGTTCTTGCCCTCCAAGAGAACCACGCCGCTACTGCACTCCAACAGACGCGATATCGCCTTCAAGGCAGTAGTCTTGCCGGACCCATTAGGGCCAATCAAAGTCACAATCTCCCCGCGGTTAATGTTGATGTCCATATTGTCAATAACTATGCGCCCGTCATAACCTACTCGTAAATTGCGACCACAGAGCATCATACTTTGTACTTACCCCCTTTTCTTAGCAGGTACAAGAAGAATGGTCCGCCGATAATGGCCATGATAATGCCCACCGGCAATTCGATGGGAGAAAAAACCATGCGGGCGGCAGTATCGGCGGAGAGCAGGAACACCGCTCCAAGCAAAGCCGAGCCCGGCAGGAGGTACCGATAATCAGAACCCACCAAGAGCCGCGTGATATGGGGAATGATGAGCCCTACGAAGCCGATTAGCCCGACCATAGAAACAGAAATGGCGGCAATGAAGGCGGCTACGGCGGAGAGGGCGATGCGCGCTAAGTGCACCTTAAGGCCCAGATTCTTCGCCATCTCATCCCCAAGCTGCAGGAGGTTGGCCGCCTTGATGCACAGCCCCGCAGCAATCAGGCCGAGCACCGAATAGGGGAACAACACTTCAACATGCTGCCAGCTGCGGCCTGACAGAGTGCCGTTGAGCCACATCAGCACGCCTTGAATGCGATCACTGTACAAAACAGAGAGGAGGCCGGTGCCTCCTCCAAGCACCGCGTTGACTGCCACCCCCGCCAGCACAATCCTGATGGGGTCAACCCCGCGTTTCCAGGACAGGGCGAACACTATCGCGCAAGCGATGGCAGCCCCCGAAAATGCTACCACAGGCACCAAGGCGCCGTAAGCCGGAAACACCAGCATGACCGTCACCGCCCCCAAAGCTGCCCCAGTGGAGATGCCGGTAAGGCCTGGGTCAGCCAACTCATTGCGCATCACCGCTTGGAGCAGGGCACCTGACATGGCCAAGTTCGCACCAACCATGAGGGCGGTCAGGGTGCGGGGAAGACGGATATTGTAGATTATGGTGCGCAAGACCGCATCTTCCTCGCCGTGGCCAAAGAACAGGCCGATAATTTGCTGGTTCGAAAACTCCACGCTCCCCCAGCGCACCGCAATCATAAAGGACAGGCCTAATGCCATGAGCAATACGGGGAACAGGATGATACGCAGCAATTTTTTGTCTTTTTTCATGTAGGCCAACCCTTTACCACCCTGCCTCAACACTTCTACTTACTTACTTGTATAAAATACGCGCTAATTCTTCGAGGGCATCTATGACGGCCAGCCCGGGATTGGGGTCGAATAGATTGCTGTCGAGGTCATAGAGCCGACCGCGACGCACGGCAGTGGTGTTTTGCCAGATTGGGTTCTCGCTAAATTCCCGTTCGAATTGCTGACGCGTCTCAGCGCGATTGCCGTGTGAGATGCGTAAAATTATGTCAGGATTCAAGGCGACCGCCATCTCTATGCTCAGCGGTACATAGCCAGGCATCCTTTCCGAAATGCGTGCTCCATCGACTACATTAACCGCACCCAACTCTCTCACCAAGTCCCCCACAAAAGAGTTATTGGTGGCGAAAAAGAAATTGCCGCCGGCGCCAAAGAGCACCATGACGCGAGGGGGAGTCTTGCCGCGAAGCGTTGCATCTAAGCGATGCTCGCGCGCCCGCATGCCAAGGACGATGGCCGTAGCTTGAGGCACACGGTCAAAAGCTCGCCCGAACATCTCGATGGCTCTGATGGTGTCTTCGTAGCTTTGATTTTCCACGAAGAAGGCGGGCAGATTGTGCCGAGTGAAGATG
>QLUC01000077.1 GCA_018725275.1 Bacillota bacterium
CATGGCTATCACCTCCCAGAAATATTGTTATACCATGCTTCCCACCGGCGCCCTCTCGTACGGGCGAAAAAGCGGGGATGACCGGGCGCTTGGAGATTGAGGCTAAATCCGACCAATATGCTATTGAGAAGGAGCACCACCGCGAACACCATAGTTAACCATGGCCTCTCTTGGCGCAATGCGCTTGTTTTCACCGCCACCACTCCCCTTACGCTTCTAGCCACCATTACTGCATTATATCGCAGCAAAAAGCAGCGCATGCGTGGATTGTGGGGCTGCCAATTTAACGCAGCCAACCCCAAATTTTCGGCCAAAAAATCAAAGAGCCCACCGCCACTGCAACTATAGCGGCCACTAGGACACCGCCGGCTGCCAGACGTTTAGAGAGAGCCGCCAAGGGATGAAATCTAGGCTCCACCAAATCAACTGCCCGCTCGACGGCCGAATTAATCATTTCGAGACCGATGACACCGCCCGCCGCTAATAAAACTAAAGCCCATTCCAGTCGATCTAGCCCAAAATAAAACGACGCGCAGAAGAGCAAGAACAGCAATGCGAAGTGGATGCGCATATTCTTTTCTTCGCGGAGGGCCGTAGCTATGCCGATCAGTGCATCTTGAAAACTATCAATAATCCTAGGCGGCCCCTTCACCGGCATATCCCGAGGCTCTCTAGAATACCTTCGATCGCGACCGACATGTCCCCTTCATTGTCGGCATCATGGTCTAGGCCGGCCATATGCGCCAGACCATGCGCCAGCAAAAAGGCAACCTCCCGCTCAAGACTGTGCCCGAAAGCCTCCGCCTGGGCGCTGGCGCGTTCCATAGAAATGACGATATCGCCCAGCAACAAGGGTTGATCTTTTGGTGCCATCCGCATAATGTCTTTGTCCACCAAGACAAAGGAGAGCACATCCGTAGGGCCGTCCTTGCCGCGGTACTCCGCGTTGAGACGACCGATAGTGGCATCATCGACTAAGGCGATGCTGACCTCGCTTTGGGCTGGGAACATAAAGAGCTCCTGAGCGCGCCGAGCAACGCGGTGCAACAGCTCCTCCATATTACTTGGCAATAAGAGTAGTTCTTGTTCGTTGCTCCATATAACCTGCATCGAGCATTTTCCCTCCTTGCGGTTCGGGGTATTCTACGCGGCGATGAAATATCCCCGACAAATGATGAATGAACGCCGAACCGATGTTTTCGATCTCCCGCAGCGTTAGGTCACAGGCGTCAAGCTGCCCGGCATAAAGCTTGTCACGTAGCAGGCCGCGCACTCTCTGCTCTATTTTAGCCAATGAGGGATTGGTCATGGCGCGCACGGCGGCCTCAACTATATCGGCCAACATGACAATTGCCGCTTCTTTACTGGCCGGCCTTGGGCCTTCATAGCAAAAATCATCTTCCTTGGTGTCTTGGTCGGCTTTAAGTGCCTTGTTGTAAAAGTACTGCGCCACCGAACTGCCATGGTGCTCTCGTATGATGTCGATAATCACCCCCGGCAACTTGTGCTCCCGCGCCAATCTCACCCCATCCTTGACATGGCTGATGATAATCAGCGCACTCAGATGCGGCGGATAATCGTCGTGGGGATTATCTGCCATTACTTGGTTTTCGATGAAAAAATACGGCCGCTCGACCTTGCCAATGTCGTGGTAGTAAGCGCCGACCCTGGTGATTAGCGCATCAGCCCCGACTTGCTCCGCTGCCGCCTCCGCCAAATTGGCGACGATCAGGCTGTGATGGTAGGTACCGGGGGCTTCGATCAATAGACGTTTGAGCAGAGCCTGCTGCGGATTAGCGAGTTCCGCCAACTTAATGCTGGAGACCACGCCGAAGGCACTCTCGAGGAAGGGCAGTGAGCCGATGGTCAGCACGGCGGAAATGAGCCCGTTACCTAGGGCCAAGAATACATCCCACAAGGCCACCTGCAATTCTCCACCGAGGAGCAAAGCAAAGGCCGCTACTGCCAGGGCGTTCACCAGACCGACAACCAGCCCCCCCCGCACTAGGCTGCGGCGCAGTTCACTGTTAGAAACGGCATATACACCCGCCACAGCACCCATTATGGCGACAAAGAAGAATCTCGGCTCAAAATTCGTAAACCCTGCAGCCAGGAGGCTCATGGCCACTCCTATACCCAGGCCAACCTTGGCGCCCATCAAGACGGTTATAAGCATGCTGGCCGTGGCGATGGGCATGAGGTAGCCCGCTACATGAGCCAATGGTAGGGCTATGAGGGACACCCCAAGACAAATGACCGCGATCAGCGCCAGTTGCGGGGTTAGGTTATAGATAGAGCGGTGATGAAAGTACAAGTAGGCGACGGGAAAAGTCACTATTAATAGGGCCAAGATCCAGACACCGGCCAAAACTCGGTAATCAAAACCACTGCGCAGCAGGCCAAGATCCCTAAGAATCGTGATTTCCCTCTCGGTGGCAATCTCACCTTGCCCGATGATCTTCTGTCCAGCCTGCAAAAAGATCGGGGCAACTGCATTAGCGGCGGCTTCGCGGGCACGCAAAGTTGCCTCCTCGTTCAAAATCAGATTATGCGTCATGAGGGGCGGCACTATTGCGGCGAGTAAAGCGCGATGTTCCATGCGCATGGTTGAATCGCGCAAGGCCTCACGTACACGTGCGCGGGTGGGTTCTAAGCCATCCTCTTTTAACCCTAGCTGGTATAGCGGTTCGAGCACCTTCCGCAACTCTGCCACCAGCGAACTTCGAACCTCCTCATTTACACCTAGGCCGACAGCAATCGTCTGCTCCGTCAGGGATACCGGCGCATCTGCCCGGACTGCGGCCACTTGCGCGGGCAGGGGTTCTAGCGTAGCAGATACCTTGGCGAAAAGGTCAAAGAGGCTGTCCACTCGCTGCAGAATTTGCGGCAAGACGGCGTTATCCTGGTCGTATACATTGCCCACGCCTTGCCTGGCTGACTTTCTCAAAGCCTCGGTAGTGTGCCTGTCCTGCACGTTTCTCGGGGCCCCGACAAAAGAAAGGCTGGCCTGCCCAACTTTTATCTCCACCCCATCCGGAACCAACTGCGTCGTCAGCATGAAGCCCACCGTTAGGTAGACCACCAACAAGAGCGTCATGCGGTAAACATTGGGCTGGTGAAAAAGGCGCTTCAGCATAGTCCTAATGTCTAGCACTTAACCACCATCCCTTTGGGAAATAGCCCCATAGGCTTGAATGATTTTTTGTACCAAGGAGTGCCTGACCACATCTTGATAGTCCAGGTAGACAAATGAAATCCCGAGGACGTCCGCAAGCACCGACCGCGCGTCCTCCAGACCCGATGTTCTGCCCTTAGGCAAATCAACCTGGGTGACGTCCCCCGTGACAATAGCCCGAGAGCCAAAGCCAAGACGCGTCAGGAACATTTTCATCTGTTCCGGAGTCGTGTTTTGCGCTTCGTCAAGAATGACGTAGGCATCATCAAGAGTACGCCCGCGCATATAGGCCAAAGGGGCTACCTCAATGACTCCCTTTTCTAGATGCTTAGAAAAAGTCTCCATCCCAAGGATGTCGAACAAGGCGTCATAAAGCGGTCGCAAATAAGGATCAACCTTGTCCTGCATATCTCCCGGCAAGAATCCGAGCTTTTCCCCCGCTTCGACAGCCGGGCGCGTCAGTACCAGGCGACTCACTTCCCTTGCCTTGAGGGCCGCCACAGCGTGGGCCATGGCTAGGTAGGTCTTGCCTGTCCCTGCGGGACCAATGCCAAAGACGATGTCGTGTTTACGCAAGGCTTCAACGTATCGTTTCTGCCCGAGGGTCTTAGGCTTTACTTGCTTCCCGCGAAAAGTCTGCACGACCATGCCATTTAGCAGCTCATTCATCCGGAGGCCTTGTCCCGCCTCAACTAAGCGCAAGAGGTATGTGACATCACCTTTGCCCAAGGCACCCCCGCTGCGCAGAACTTCTAACATGCCGCGAACCACTTCCTCCACCTGGCGCACCTGCTGTGGATCACCCACAATGAGCATTTCATTGTCTTTACAGTGTATGTGAACAGGAAACACTGCGGCAATGGTTTTGACATGTTCATCATGTAGCCCAAACAAGGCTCTGGCTTCGGAGTTGTCACGAATAATAAGCTTCACTTCTTTAGCGTCGATTCAAATGCCCTCCTTATGGACCGGCGTGCGCTACGAAATCTCCGATGTCCTCGATAGTTTCTAGAATCATCCTCACCATGACCCTTTGCCCATCAGACGACCACTCCTCGTGGTAATTTTTTCCACAAGTGTGGCCCGCGCGGGCACGAGGCCGCGCAATTGTGTATCGGCCTGACTCTTCGCCTCGGCAACCGCCTGCTCCGGCGTTGCGACCGCTTCCTCTAAGTCTTGCTCGCGATAGGTCACAGTGATGTGTTCGACAAAAGGAGCCACAATCCTCTTGTGGGTGACAATCAGCTTCACTCCACCTTGGTCAAAGGCAAGGATTCTCAGATAGTTCTCTATAACAAGGTGTCTATTGCCAACCATGGTCAGGCGCGGCAGATTATACACCATGTCCTGTGGCAGGTCCAGCAAGGAATTGAGCATGCTTTTCCACCGAGGCATAGTCCTCACCCCCTCTCATAAACTTATGAGTTTGTAGTCACAGGCATAACAAAAGACGCCCCAAATGGTGGGGCGTCTCACTCATAAGGGTTAGCGCTAGTGCGGCAACTCGCTCATCCACTGCCACAGGTGTGGCCATCGTGGCGATCGCCCTCTTTGGGCAGGGTGACGACAAAACTTGTTCCTTGCCCCACTTGGCTCTGTGCAGTGATACTGCCCCCATGGAGTTCAACTAACTCTTTGACGATGGCGAGCCCAAGGCCGCTGCCGCCGTTTTGCCGGGTTCGCGCGCTATCCACACGGTAGAAACGCTCAAAAATCTGGCACAGGGCATCCTCCGGTATGCCGCTGCCGGTATCTGCCACCGTGATGACAATCGCGCGATCATCTTCCCTGGCTTTCACTACAACTTGCTCCCTGGGAGCGATGTGGGCGAAGGCATTCTCTAAGAGATTATCCAGCACCTGCTTGAGGCGGTCGGGGTCGGCCTTGAGTAAACCCGTGACTTCGAAATGTTCGACCACGGTTAGGCCGCGCTTTTCTGCCTGGAGCCGCCAAGGGTGCAATACCTCCTCCAAAAAACTGGTGGTCGGCAGGTCCATCCTGTGCAGGTGCAAGGTGCGGGCATCGGTTTGGGCCAAGGTGAGTAGGTCTTGGCTGAGTCGACACAGGCGGAGTGTCTCGCCTAGGGCTATACGCAGGTACTCCATCTGGGTGGCTTCATCCTTGGCTACGCCATCGAGGATGGCCTCTATATAGCCTTGGATATGGGCCAAAGGAGTGCGGAGCTCATGCGAGACCACCGCCACAAATCCGCTCCGCGCCTCCTCTAGCTGCCTGCGCGAGCTGATGTCCATGAGGACCGCGACGGCTCCGCGCACTTCATTATGTGCGAAAAGCGCTGCGGCGCGCACTAACAGGGTGCGCTCTCCGACTGTTATCTCTTCCTCAATCTGCACACGGTCCGGGGCATTCATGGCTCGCTCGACGACACGGGCAAGTTCGGCATGGTGTTTATCATCCTCAAGGAAGGAGGCCGCTACCGGATTAAGGTGTAGCACCATGCCATCCACACCAAAAAGAGCTACACCCTCACTCATATTCTGAAGGATACTCTGGGCTTGTTCCTTCTCCTGTCCTAATTGCGCCACCGCTTGCGCCAAGTTGCTGCTCAAGGCATTAAATCCTGCACCCAAAGAATCAAGCTCGGTAATACCGGTGGGCTCGATGCTCGCCGTATAGTCAGCCCGCGCGAGGCGATGAGTGGCTAAGGACATCGCCTGCAAAGGGGCAACCATGCCCTTAGACAACCAAAAACTAACGAGCAGGGCACCGAAGACCCCGGCTAGTCCGGAAAAAATAATGATGCGCCTGACTTGGGCCGTGGCTACCCGTATGCCGGCAAGAGGAGAATGAATGTAGATGGCGCCCACGGTAACTCCCATCTGACGAACTGGAATACCCACCAACAAGTAGGGGAGGGGGAGCAGTCGATGCGTGCTCCTCTCCACAATCGTCTGACCCTGCCCCAGACGGCTCCACTCATCACTGGGCAGAGCCCGACCCACCAGTCTTTCCATGGGAGCCGAAGACGCCACGATGACTCCCTCGTGATTCACCACCCAAAATTCTTCGGCGACCACCTCACGTAAAGCTCCCCATGGTCGAGTGCGGATATTGGACCAGGCAGTCCCAGAGCTAAAACTCTGCGCAATGCGAGTGGCTCGCTGTGTCAAATCTCTCAGACGCTCCCTGATGACGAGATTTTCGACCAAGTAGGTGGTGAGGAAACCACTGACGCTCAAAGTCAGGAGCACCACCACCAAGTAACTGCCAAAAAGGCGCCCCCATAGACTCTTAGGCATTGTCCCTCACCTCAAATTTATACCCTACCCCCCACACGGTCTGCACATAGGAGTAGCGTCCCACTAGTTCTAATTTTTGGCGAAGCTTCTTGATGTGGGTATCCACCGTGCGCGAATCGCCAAAAAACTCGTATCCCCACACCGAGTCAAGCAGCTGTTGGCGCGAAAAGACCTGGCCGGGATGGCGTATGAGGGCCCACAGTAGGTCGAATTCCTTAACAGTGAGGTCCACCGCGATTCCGCCAATGTTGACCGCCCTCTTGGCATAGTCGATGCTCAACTCCGCCATGCTCACCACGGGTGAGCACTCGTCCTCGGGGGATGTGCGACGCAGCACCGCCCTCACTCTTGCGACCAATTCGCGGGGGCTAAAGGGCTTAGTGATATAGTCATCGGCTCCGATTTCTAACCCGCGCAGCTTATCCTCCTCGCTGGTGAGGGCGGTCAGCATGATAATCGGCGTCCTTGATCCTAAGCGCACTTGGCGACAAAACTCCCAGCCATCCATTCCGGGTAGCATCAAATCAAGGAGCACCAAGCTCGGCCTTTTTTCGCGAAAGACAACAAGCCCCGCTTGCCCGTCCGAGGCCACGAGGATTTTGTACCCTTCTCTTTCTAAATAGGCTCGCATCAACTCAGCTAAGTGAATTTCGTCTTCGACAATGAGAATAGATGACAATGTCCTCCCCCTCTGCCTTATCGCGAGTTTCGCCTTGAGTATACCTGCTAATTGTGAATTTTTGTTGTCAGCGCTGATCCAAAGATGAACAAAAACCCACCCGTCAGCATTGCTGACCAGTGGGTCCTTATTTTAAGCATAGTACGTCTACTTGCTTAGGTGAATTTACGCTTGCGGGCCGCCTCAGACTTTTTCTTGCGGCGTACACTCGGCTTTTCATAATGTTCACGCTTGCGCACCTCAGAAAGAACCCCTGACTTCTGGCACTGACGCTTAAAGCGCTTTAGTGCTTGATCAAGGCTTTCGTCCTTCCTTACCTTAACTTCTGACATTAAATTTCCCTCCCTCCGCCACTCAAGGATGCTCGGAGAAGTGTTGGGTCGTTAGTTTCTGCACTTCCGTAATTATACCCTGCGACTGATGGGGTGTCAACCTCTCGTTAGTTTGCCCTGTACCCGTTAG
>QLUC01000078.1 GCA_018725275.1 Bacillota bacterium
CATCGACCAAACCGCTCAACAAGTTGTCAAGGACACTAGGCGCACGGCTATCGACCTTAACACCCGCCGTCAGCAGGGAGAACACCAAATTCGGGAGGGCGCAGGTGCGGCGGACGTCGGGGATGAAGTGTTTGAGCGGGCCAACACCGCCATGCAAGCGCTGTCTACCCGCCTGAAGTTCGAAAAGCACGAGAGTTCAGGTCATTTCATGGTGCGAGTTATCAATGAGGAGACAAGTGAGGTCATCAGGGAAATCCCCCCGGAGCGCATGCTCGACTTGTTGGTGCATTTGCGGCGCATGGTGGGGGTACTAGTTGACGAAAGAGCGTAGTTAAATAGCCTTGTGCCCGCATTTTTTATGCGGGATTTGTTTTTAGGCAGGAATACCTCCATAGGTGTCGAACTTTGTCACTGTATCGCTATGGAGGGAGGTTTTTGCCAGATGACTTTGAATATCGTCGAATTGCTGCACCGTGGTCTTGATGCCGCGGCACTCCGCCAGCGCACCATTGCCAATAACGTGGCAAATGCCAACACACCCGGCTTTAAACGCAGTTTTGTCACGTTCGAGGAGCATGTGCGGGACGCCATAGACCGGCGCAGCCTCTCGCCAGGTGCTCTGACTGCGCGGTTGCAGCAGGATAGAGGCACTTCGATGCGCGAGGATGGCAACAATGTCAGCGTCGAGCACGAGATGGTGCTGATGGCGGCCAACACCGTACAGTACCAAGCCTTGTCGCAGCAACTTAGCGAGCGGCTGTCGCTCTTGCGCTATGTCATTAACGAAGGGAGGCGCTGATTATGCGGGTATTTGCGGGCATGGCCATCAGCGCATCAGCCCTATCGGCCGAGAAACTGCGCATTGACATGGTGGCTAAGAATGTCGCCAATATGAATACCACGCGCACGCCCGAAGGCGGGCCCTATCAAAGGCGCCAAGTGGTATTTGCCGAACTTATGGATGACGCCTCTCGCCAGCGTTTTGTACGCCTACCCTCGCGCGGGGTGTCCAGGGGAGTGCGGGTGGCGGCTGTCGTCACCGACAACGCTCCGCCGCGCATGGTGCACGACCCTAGCCACCCCGATGCCAATGCGGAGGGCATGCTGGCTATGCCAGACATAAACCTTGTCAACGAGATGGTCGACCTCATCACCGCTACCCGCGCCTATGAGACCAATGTGCAGGTTCTAAATGCCAGCAAGGCCATGCAGCTTAGGGCCTTAGAAATTGGGAGAGGGTAGGTGCGCTAGATGATAATGCCGGTTAGCCCCTTGCTCCCCGTTACTGCCATTAGCCCCGTCAATCGGGTGGCGGCGACCACTAAACAAGAGGGCGGCAACTTTGCGGCCGAGCTCAACAACGCTCTGGCCGAGGTCAACGCCCTGCAGGTCCGGGCCGACGACATGGCCACGAAGTTAGTGCTCGGACAAATTGATGATGTCCATGAAGTGACCATCGCCATGGAGAAAGCGGCCCTGTCCTTGCAGCTGGCTGTCCAGGTGCGCAACAAAGTGGTCGAAGCCTACCAAGAAATCGCTCGCATGCAAGTTTAGGGGTGAGGCCTGATGAGCATATTTTCTCGGACGGCAGGCTGGTGGGTGGAGCAGGACTCGCGCCGGCGCACCATGTGGTCCCTACTACTTGTCGCGGTGCTGGTCGCAACCGGTTCGGCCGCCTTTTACACCACCCGCGTCAATTTTGTGCCGCTGTTTACCGGGCTTGATCCAGCGCAGGCGCATGCCATTGTCGGTTCGCTCAAAGAGCAGAATGTCGTCTACCAGCTTGGCGACGGGGGAACATCGGTCTTAGTGCCTGAAGCGCGCCTGCACGAACTCCGCATCATGGTGGCGGGCGAGGGCCTTTACAACACCGGGGTCGGGTTTGAGCTGTTTGATGAAGCCCGCCTCGGACTGACCGATTTTGAGCGCCGCATTAACTACCAACGGGCGCTGCAAGAGGAACTGCGGCGTACTATCTCCGCCTATCCTGCGGTCGACCAGGTGCGGGTGCACCTAGTTATCCCTGAGCGGAGCGTCTTTGTGCAACAGGCCGCCGCGGCCAGCGCTTCCATTACCTTGAGTCTGCGTCCCTTTCAGAGCCTTTCCACGGAACAGGTGAAGGGCATGGTCTACCTTGTAGCTTTGAGCGTGCCCAATTTAAAGCGCGAAAACGTCACCATAGTAGATGTGGGGGGCAGGATACTAACTGCTGGTCTGAATTTAGGAGAGAATGCCGCCAACCCGACCTTGGCGCGGCAGGGCGAACTGCAACGGGGTTTTGAACGTGAAATCGAAGCGCGGTTGCTGGGCATGTTAGAGCGCCTCTACGGTCCGGGGCAGGCGGTCGTTGTCGTCACGGCAGAACTAAACTTTAATCAGGAGAGTGTGACGCGCATTGTCTACGATGCGGCTGGACAGGTGGTACGGAGTGAACAGATAGCCGAAGAAAACTTTACCGGTCCTGCGGGGCAGGCGGGCGGCGTGGCGGGTGCGGGCTCGAATGTGCCGCTATATCCTACAGGAGAAGCCACCGAGGGCACGAGTACATATTCTAAAGTCGAGACCAACCGGCAATTTGAAATAGGCACCACCGAAACTACCACGGTCACCGCGCCCGGGCAGGTCACACGCTTGTCCGCCGCCGTTACCGTTAACGGTGAACTAAACGAAGCGCAGGTCAGCGAACTCAACCAGCTAGTGCGGGCCGCCCTTGGCTATGAGGAGGCGAGGGGTGATTCCATCCGCATCGCCGCTATGCCCTTCAGCCGCGTACACATTGAGCAGGCGGAGCAGCAGATGACTGAACTCGCACGTCAAGCAGAGATGCGGCAGTATGTAAATTGGGGCATCATGGGTGCCGGTGGCCTGCTAGGCTTTATACTGCTCCTGGTTATAATCGGTAAAATACGGCAGGCGACGCGGTTCGAAGTAGCCAAGACCCAAGCAGTGGACTTGGTGCCCCTCAAGGAGGCCCTAGCCCAGGCAGCTGCAGCGAAAAGCACGACTGAGAGCGACGCAGCCCTCAACCGGGTCAAAGAAATCGCCAGCAAACAACCAGAAGAAGTCGCGCTCCTCATAAAAGCTTGGTTTAATGAAGGGTAGGGAGGATTTTCTTGCCAAAGGAAAGACGCGCCAGCGGCCTCAAAAAAATTGCCGCGCTCCTCATTTCTTTAGGACCAGAAGCGTCTGCGCGCGTGCTCAAGCTCTTGCCGGATGCAGATATTGAGCTCATTGCCGCAGAGGTTGCCAATACCAGCCATGTGGAGCCGGAGTTTAGGGCCAAGATATTGGAGGAATTCATGGAGACGCACAATGCTCACTCCTACCTTTTGGAGGGCGGGGTCGGCTATGCGCGAGCCATGCTCGACAGTGCCTTGGGCGTCGCCAAGTCTACCGAAATTATGCGCCGCCTCTCGCAGTCGACTGCTCTGCGACCTTTTGCTTTTGCGCGTAAAATAGATCCGAAACAGCTTGGTGGGGCGATATCCGAAGAGCACCCCCAAACAATTGCCTTGGTCATGGCCTACTTGGCACCGGAACAATCCTCGGTCATTATGTCTATGCTCCCCCCCGAAGTGAGGGCAGATGTCGCGAAACGCATTGCCACTATGGAGAGAGTCTCTCCTGAGGTTGTCAACGAACTCGAGACTGTGCTCTCCGGCAAGTTCTCTGTTTTTTCACAGCAAGACTTTTTTGTTGCCGGCGGTATGAAGGCTCTCGTGAATATTCTTAACCGGGTCGATCGGGCTTCGGAAAAACTGATATTTGAGTACTTGGAACGCGAAGACCCCGCCTTAGCCGAAGAAATACGCAAGCGACTCTTTGTCTTTGAGGATATTATTTTGCTTGATGACAGCGCTATCCAGAGGGTCATCCGCGATATTGATAACCGCGAACTGGCGATGGCCTTAAAGGGCGGTGGGGGCGAGGTTACCCAGCGCATCTTCAAGAACATGTCCAAGCGCGCCGCGGATATGCTGCGCGAGGACCTTGACTTCCTCGGACCGATACGCCTGCGCGATGTCGAAGAGGCCCAGGCGCGCATTGTAGCCGTTATCCGCAAGCTGGACGAAGCAGGAGAAATAGTCATTGCCCGAGGTGGAGAAGATGCCATTATTGCTTAAGAATACTGTGGTGCAAGGGCAGGGGTCGCGCACCATTCCGGTTAATCAAGTGTCTGTGCCCTGTGTTTTACCCGCTGGCGAAGAAGGCGGTGCCCAGGAGGCGTGGATAGTTGAGCGCCTAAGAGCCGGCCGCGAGGAGATGCACCGTGAAGCCTCGGAGTGGCTCGCAGCTCATAAAGAAGAGCTTCTGGCCATTATCGAAGTCGAGGGGCAGCGCCGCTATGAAGCAGCTAGGAACGAGGGCTACCAAGACGGTTGGCGCTTAGCACACACTGAGGCGGAAGCGCTCATGCAAGACGTACGGCAAAGCTATAGGCTGCTTGAAGCTGACCGCAAAACATTCGTAGCCGGCTGCCAGCAGGACATCAGTCAGCTGGTGGTCACTGTGGCCGAGCATGTGCTACGGCAGGAATTGACTGTGGCGGCAGAAACTCTGGCGCAGGTCATTGCCAAAGCAAGCGGGGAGTTAGTCGATAGACGGCAGGTGATGATATTTGTTCACCCCAGTCGATTGGACGATGTGCAAACTCTATTAATTGCGACGCCCGCGACCCTTGGCATGCAGCCTTACCTTGTCCGTCCCGACCCGAGCTTGCATGTGGCTTCATTTCGCGCTGAAGACGTGTTGGGCACAGTAACTATCGACTTGCCTGAGCTCTTGCTCCAGCTCGAGCAATTGCTGCCATGACAATCTATTCTTATGATTTCACGGGGGTCGGTGCGCGCGCCAAGGAAAAGGTTAATTGGCGCTCCTGCGGCAGGGTGACCGAGGTCATCGGGCTCACGGTCGAGGCGAGGGGCTTTCGGGCTTCAATCGGCGAGCTGTGCCGCATCGGCCAGGGTGAGCAAAGCGTCCTGGCCGAAGTCGTTGGTTTTAGCGGAGACAAGCTCTTCCTCTTTCCTTTTCGGTCCCTGCATGGTATAGCCCCGGGGAGCGTAGTCCAGCCACTGCGGCAGAGGCTCATGGTGCACTGCGGTGACCACTTGCTCGGGCAGGTCCTTGACGGACTGGGCCGGCCGCTTTTGGGGGGCGACGCTCCGGTCGGCCACCCCTATCCTCTAGACCAGTCCCCACCAAACCCCTTGGTGCGGACGAGGGTTGATTCCATTATTGAAACTGGTGTAAAGGCCATCGACCTATTTCTCACCGCGGGCAATGGGCAGCGCCTCGGCATTTTCGCCGGCAGTGGGGTAGGCAAGAGCACCTTGCTTGGCATGATTGCGCGCGGTAGCACCGCAGATTGCAATGTCATCGCCTTAGTTGGGGAGCGCGGTCGTGAAGTGCGCGACTTTCTGGAGCGAGATCTCGGTCCCGAGGGCCTCAAGCGCTCGGTGGTGGTGGCGGCTACATCTGACCAATCGGCCCTCATGCGCATCAAATCCGCGCTCACGGCCACGGCGATCGCTGAATTTTTTCGCGACCAGGGGAAAAATGTCCTGCTCCTGATGGATTCTGTGACCCGTTTTGCCATGTCGCAACGGGAAGTCGGTCTGGCGATTGGCGAACCCCCCACTACCAGAGGATACCCACCTTCGGTGTTTGCCCTCCTGCCCAAACTCTTAGAGCGCTCCGGTACGGGGGAGAGAGGTTCGATAACCGCCCTCTACACGGTTCTCGTGGAGGGAGATGACCTCAATGAGCCCATTGCCGACACGGTACGCGGTATTCTCGATGGCCACATTGTGCTGTCGCGCAAATTGGCAGAGCGCAATCACTATCCTTCGATTGATGTCCTGCAGAGCGTGAGTCGCTTAGCGACCGATTTAGCGAACCCAGATCATCTCAGGATCGTTTCGCAGTGCCGCACTTTGTTAGCTGTTTACCGCCAAAACGAAGATCTCATTAATATTGGGGCCTATATCAAAGCCTCGAGCCGGGAGATTGACGAGGCCATTTTGAAAGTGCCACAGATTATGGAAGTTTTGGCGCAGGGTGTCGAGGAGCGTTACCTCTTGGAAGCGGCCTTAGAAAAATTAAAAATTGCCCTAGCGAGGTGAGGACATGAAGAAACATTATACTTTACAGCAGGTGCTGGAGATAAAGAAACAATTAGAAAGACAGCAAATGCTCGTCTTGGCTAGGGCCGAACAAGCAAGGCAGGAACAGGCCGAGCATATTCAGGCCTTAGTTGAGGGTTTTGAAGAACAAGTGGAAGTTTGTGTCGCGCCGGAGTTTATAGATTGTCGGAGCATGTACTTAGAGTGCCAACACCTCGAGTTGCAGTTCGCGCAAGGACAGTTGTCCGAAATGGTGGCCGGCTGTGATGTGGCGAGGCAGGACCTCCTTATAGCTGCGCTGGAGCGCCGCAAATTAGAGATGCACCGTGACTCCTGCGAGGCCGCCTGGGGCTATATATGGCAGCGTAAGGAGCAAGCCCACTCCGATGAGGTTGCGGCCCAGATGTACAATAGGCCAAGGGCTCTGACGCGATGAAAGTTGAGCATGTCAAATTGCCAGTGGCCATTGTCCCCGCTGCCAAAAAAACCGGGGAAAAAGGCGCCGAGGAGGGGTCATTTTCCGGCGTATTAAGCCAAGTGTTAGGCAATATCGAAAAAATAGATTTAGGCATTGTCCAGGCGTCGTGCCCGGAGGAAGTCCCTGCTGAAGAGTCAAGGGTGCAGGTTCAGCCAGGACAAACGCTATCACAGCTAGTCTTCTCGTTGGCGGCGCTCCTTCCCCTAAGCAATGAGGGAGAGAATACGGTCGTGGCGGAGACTGATGTGTCAAAGACTATTTTAGGCCGTGGCGTAGAAAGTATTGGCTCACCGTCGACCGGCAATAGCCAGCTACCTGGTTTACCTGTGCCAAGTTCTGCGCAAGGAGGGATTGCCGAATCAACGCCGACACTTGACCATGGCATGGAAAGTGGCATAAAAAATGCCGTGTCACAATTGACCGGCAATAGCCCGACGCCCGCCATACCCGTGCTTATTGCTACGGAAAGTAAGCTTGACGTATCAACGCCGACACCCGGCCGTGGCGTAGAAAGTGGCGTAGAAAATATTAGGCCACGGGCGAATGATCCCCAAAAATTGTCTGTGAGTCCGCGCGCAGAAGGTGGCGCGATTGTGCCAAACCCGGCTATTACTGAGCCGAACTATCCAGCGATAACCTCGACCCCGATTATACCAACCAACAGCGTACGGACGCCAGCGGAAGCTGCCAACGTTGGGGAATCCGGCGGTTTGGAAACTCTCGTTAGGGCAGGTCGTGGTGACGAGGTTGCCCCGGTTAATACAGAGACCACCTCGCCCACGATTAACACTCTAGTGGAGTCCGTCAAGCCTTCAGGCATTGCCAAGATGACCGTCGCCATACGAGCCCCGGTAACTGCCCATGAACAGAGCAGGCCGGCTCTACCTTCCCCAAGGCTGGCGCAAGAAACATCGGACAGGCAGGTATTGGCGGGCGTCACGGTGGTTAGGCCGGATAGCTTTACTCCG
>QLUC01000079.1 GCA_018725275.1 Bacillota bacterium
CCATGTTTTATGCTATCACCCCCCCCCATGCCCGTCAAGGATATTTATCGTTAGTTTGACAGCCTTTTCTTGACATGGTGAAGCAGGTGTCCTTGAATCGCCTGCCTTTAGCGAAATCGACATGTTTGATTACCGCAGTAAGATTTCATTCGTCTTCGGGGGACTCTCTCGGCCTCGACTTCACCAAGAAAAGGCTTTTTCTAGGCGAGGTAAAAAATATTTTAGCAACGGTCAAAAAATAAGGTAGAAAGGTACTAGCCCTCATGTGCCGACGCACAACGTCCTAGGTAGCGGCGTGACATGGCACGCCGACCCTCCCCGAGGTCGCCGGTTTTTGTGCCGGCGCTACAACTAGGCCAGACTGCGACCTCTAACGACTATTGATGCACTGCCGAAAGTTTAGCTTATGCTTGCTCCTTCCCGTAGCGTGTCCATCTCCTGTATAATGAAAGTGACGTTAATATCGGTATTTTTTAAGGGGGATATTTATGGTCCATGTGAGAAGGGCGGCAACGAGCGACACTGAAAGGGTCTTGGCCATGCTCAAGCATATCTGGGACGACGATTATGTGCCGCGTTCCTGGGCAAAATGGGTGGCAGATGAAAGTAGCGGCCTGGTACTAGTCGCCGAAGCAGGCGAAAACATCGTCGGCACCTGTTATGTCCATTTTTTACCCAATAAATTATGTTGGTTTCAGGCCATGCGGGTTGATGTTGACGCGCGCCGCCTAGGAGTGGGCAGCGCCCTAACTGCCGCCTGCATAGATTTCGCGAGAACAGCGGGCTATCGCAGTGCCTTTCTCGGCATCGACGCCGACAATGCTCCCTCTTTAAACATGAGCGCAAAGGCAGGTTTCAAGAAAATCTGCGAATATTCAAGGGTTGGTCAAAAAATTGCCGCACTAAAAGAGGGCAGCAGCAAAGAAGCCACCCGCTGGCGGATGGCCAAAGAAGATGATATCGACACCTTACTGGCCTTAGGGCAAAGCTATGCCCCGAGCGGAGCGATTTTTGCCTGCTGGCAGTGGCAACCCTTGTCCAGAGCCGCTATCCAGAGCGTCATCCAGGAAGGGGACCTCTGGGTCTGGGATAACAACGGAGTCTCGCTCTGGGCTGGTTTCAATAACTTTGGCGACTACGCCGCCCTGTTCCCCATGGCTGGCCCAAAAGAAGAACTACATAGCGCCTTTATGGACCTGCTTTCTTGGCTGCCGGATGAAAAGGAAACCTTTCTTGAATTGTGGCAGACTCCAGACACCCCCTTGCTCGCGGTAGCCAAGAGCCTAGGTTTTACAGGCGACGATGGCTACACCATCTGGGAGCAACGCCTTAGCAATCCTGTCTAGGCTTAGCCTTGAGGGCATTGTTTTCTATAATTTTGACCACAAGCTCCACTGCTTTTTCCATGGTCTGGACGGAAGCATACTCATGAGTGCTGTGGTAGTTATGTCCTCCGGTAAAGAGGTTCGGGCAGGGCAGGCCCATGTAGGAAAGGCGCGCGCCGTCTGTACCGCCGCGGACGGGAGTGGTGATGGGCTCTACCCCGATTTCGCGCATGGCCAGCTTGGCGGCATCGACAATGTGCATCACGGGCAATATCTTTTCAGCCATATTATAGTAGGAGTCGGCCACCTCGACCATGAACGAACCGGCCCCATACACTCCATTGAGGTAGGCCGCTACTGCTTGCAGACGAGCCTTGCGACTGACGAACTTTTCCTGGTCATGATCACGAATGATGTACTTTAAAGTGGCCTGCTCGGGCACGCCGTTCATCTCAGTTAAGTGATAGAAGCCCTCATAGCCCTCGGTATGGGCGGGGCGTTCGGCACAGGGCAACATGCTGTTAAACTCCTGCCCCATGAGGATGGCATTCCTCATCTTGTTTTTCGAGGCACCGGGGTGAATGTTTCGCCCCTTGACCGTAATTTTGGCGGAGGCGGCATTGAAGGTCTCGTACTCGATGCCACCCAAAGCGCCGCCATCGAGGGTGTAGGCGTAGTCCGCCCCGAAAGCTTGCACATCAAACTTGGCAGTGCCACGGGCAATTTCTTCGTCGGGGGTAAACGCCAGACGAACCGTGCCCCTAGGGGTCTCAGGGTGAGCCAAGAGGTACTCTACGGCCGTGATAATCTCGGCTATGCCCGCTTTGTTATCTGCCCCGAGCAAGGTCGTTCCATCGGTGACCACTAAGTCATGCCCCTTGAGATGGACAAGCTCCGGATATTCCAGAGGAGAAAGTGTGATCCCAAGACCGTCATTGAGCGAAACGATGCCCCCATCATACTTCTCTACTATGCGGGGTTTGACCTGAGCCGTGGGGACATCAGCCACCACATCGACATGCGCTATGAAGCCCAAGGTCGGCACCTTGTAGTCAACATTGCCGGGCAAGGTGGCGTACACATACCCATGTTCGTCGAGGTAAGCATCACCTAGCCCAATTTGCTGCAAATCCGTAACCAGCATTTTGCCTAAGTCTAGCTGTTTGGCGGTACTAGGCTGGGTGGGCGAATTGGCGTCAGACGCAGTGTCTACCTGCACATACCGCAAGAACCGTTCCAATAATCGTGACAATTTAATGACCTCCTCCATCATGGCTTGCCTTTGTCTTTCTCCATCGAGGCTACATTTTCCTGCTCGAGCAAGGAGCGACCAAAAAAAGGGAGGATTGCCCGTGGGCTACCCATTCTATATCCTAGACGTCTTCACTGCGGAAAAATATGCCGGAAACCAATTGGCCGTGTTCCGCCATACCGCGCTTATGTCCAGCGACGAAATGCAGCTAATTGCCCGGGAAATGAATTTCAGCGAGTCAACTTTCATCCACGCCGACCTCGAGCGGGGTAGCGGTTTTGATGTGCGCATCTTTACCCCAAGCGAGGAAATACCCTTTGCCGGACATCCCACCCTAGGTACCGCCTATGTCATTCAACAAGAAATTATCCGCCGCGAAGTCCCCTCTCTCACTCTCAATCTCAAGGTAGGACCAATCAAGGTGGACCTAGACTACCTAGCCGGACGCCCCCATATGATGTGGATGAAGCAAGTACCCCCTATCTTCATGCAGCAATTAGCACCGGAAGGCATGGCCGAACTTTTAGGCGTGACCGGCGAGGACATTGACCACCGCTACCCCATCCAAGAGGTGAGCACGGGACTGCCCTTTATAATAGTGCCCCTAAAAACTCTGGCTGCGGTCAAGAAGTGCCGTCCGGATACGCAAAAACTCCTTCGGTACGTGGTAGGACTTACCGCTAAAAACATCCTCGTGTTTTCGCCGGAAACCTACCGAGCGGAAAATAACTTTAATGTAAGGGTCTTCACCGACTACCTAGGCATCCCAGAGGACCCCGCCACGGGCAGCGCCAATGGATGCCTCGCCGCCTACTTAGTCAAGTACCGTTACCACGGCTCCCCCGTTTTGGTCGCTCGCGTCGAACAGGGCTACGAGGTAAATCGCTTTTCACTGCTGTCCCTTAGGGCGCATGAGGAAGGGGACATTATTCACGTCCACGTCGGGGGGCAGGCCGTCCTCGTGGCCAAGGGAGAATTTATCTGAGGGAGGTTTTATTTTGACAAGGGATTTTCAACACGAGATCCTGCCGCTGATTGCGACGCGGTGGTCGCCACGGGCCTTCGCCCCCACCCCAGTCGCCAAGGGAGATCTATTAGCCCTTTTTGAGGCGGCGCGCTACGCACCATCCTGCTACAACGAACAACCCTGGCGCTTTATCCTCGCGACAACCCCAGAAGAACTATCGACCATGCATTCTATCCTCTTTGCCAGCAACCTCCTCTGGGCCAAAAGCGCCCCGGTGCTCCTCCTGTTGCTAGCCAAGAAGAGTTTCACGCAGGGCGGCAAGGACAATTACTGGCACATGTTTGACACAGGCACCGCCTGGGGCTACCTGTCGCTCGAAGCCGAGCGACGCGGGCTCATCACCCACGGCATGGGCGGTTTCAGTAAGAAAAAGGCACAAGAAAGTTACAGCCTACCTGATGATTTGGCGCCGGTGGCGGTAGTCGCCATTGGGCACAGGGGCAGTAGCGAAGATTTACCGGAGGATTTGCGCGAGCGCGAACAACCTGGGCAACGCCAACCCCTCGAAAGTCTCTTCTACCTTCCACCCTCGGTGCTCACCGCGAACTAGTGGCGCACCACCATGACGGGGCTCCTGCCGCGGACTACCGGGCCGCTAGGGGCCTCTTGATGTTCCAAAACGGCCTCCGCATTGAGGATGACCAGCGCCGAGTGTAGCTTCCGGCCGGCAGCGGTGATTACCTCTTTGTCGAACTTCACCAAGGGCTGACCCTCTTGCACCGCCTCTCCTGCTCGACATAGTACCTCAAAGCCATGCCCCTGCAAGCTGACCGTATCCAGCCCCAAATGGAGCAGTATTTCGAGCCCGGCCGGGGTCTTCAGCACCACCGCATGCCCACCCGGAAAGACCTTAGCTACGACAGCCGTCGTAGGCGCGACTAAGGAGTTGCCGCTAGGCAATATCCCCACTCCTATGCCCAACATGTTCTTCGCAAAAACCTCGTCCGGAAACTCATCGAGGGGGATGATCTCGCCGTCAAGTGGCGCAACTAAGGTCAACAGTTGCGCTTTGTTTGCTTCTTCGGCCATACATTCGCGAATTTGCTCACTGCCGGTGCCCAGAACTATTTGCACATTATGGGCGTCGGTGCGGGTGATGCCGGACGCAGGCAAGGCCATCAGTTTAACCTCATCCAACCGGGCCGGATTTAGCATCTTAATGCGCAGACGGCTCATACAAGCGGCTACATCGAGCACATTGGTCAAACCACCAATCGCCGCTATGACCCGAGTTGCCAATAGTGCCTCCCCTGCCCGACCACTGGCGAGAGTCTGGTCCTTGGTCTCCAGCACATCACGACCGGGGGTCGGGTAATTGAATTTACGGATGAGAAACCGAAAGGTGAAATAGTAAATCACCGCAAAAAGCGCCCCCAGCGGAAAGACTAGCCAAGGGTTAGCCGCCGGCCCGAGGTTGATAAAGAACATGGGCAAGGCATAGCCATAGTGGCGGATCCCTAACCAGTAGGCCGCCAGTAGTGCGCTGCCGGTCAAAAGCGCGTGCACGACAAAGAGGAGCGGAGCGGTAAAGATGAAGACGAACTCGACTGGTTCAGTGATGCCAACCATGATGGAGGTTAATGCCGCAGTGAGCATTAGCCCGGCCACTTGGGTGCGGTTTTCGGCACGGGCCTCGTGCACCATGGCCAAGGCCGCAGCCGGAAGGGCAAAGAGCTTGGTGACAAAGAGCCCCCCGGTGAAAAAGCCGGCGGTGGGGTCCCCGGCCATGAAACGCGCGACCTCACCGGTGACCAGTTGGCCCGCCGTTGTCACATAGGTGCCGAACACATGCTCAATCAAGTTGGCCAAAATATGGTGCAAACCGGTGGGAATGAGCAGGCGATTGAGCACCCCGTAAGTAAAAATTCCATAACCACCGGTGGCGAATATCCAGTCGCCCAGAGAAAGAATTACTCTGTTAACCGGGGGCCACGCGTAGCCGAGGGCTAGGCCTATGACTACACTGGCTACCGCTGTGACCAACACGACAAAACGTTTGCCGGAGAAGAACCCTAGGTATTCCGGCAAGCGCACGCCGCGATAACGGTAGTAGAGGAAGGCGGTGTAGCCACCCACCATGATGCCCCCGAGGACGCTCATCTCGTTCGGGATGACCCGACCGCCCTCAATCACAATCCCGGGACTCACGGCGAGCATGACGGCGACCAAGACCACATGGCCCAGTGCCGCCGCAAAAGCGGCCATGCCGTCATAGTTGGTGAACCCCATGGCTACCCCCATGGCGAACATAAGCGGCAGGTATTCAATAATTATGGCGGCTCCGGCGGCCCCCAAGAACTCCGGCCCAAACCTACCCGCTGCCAAGAGCACTGCCCCCACCGGAAGAACCACTATTGGCACCATGAGCGCCCGCGCTGTGCGCTGCATGACTTCGCGCCACTTCATCAATGTGCACCCCCTCGTATATTAGCTGCACCTCTAACTTGCGAAAACAAAAAGACACGTCCCCGGCGTTTGTGGGTTAGTGGAGCACGATTTGTCCGGCGTGGGCGGCGATATAGGCGTCGAGTATTTGTTGGGCGATGTCTAAGGAGGGTACTAAAGGATTGAGGTTGAGGGCCAACAAGGCCTTCCGGTAGTTCTTTTCTAGGGCGGCTTCGATGGTCAGGGCCTCGTAGGCGGCGACCACTTGCATTAGGCCGAGCATGTCGAGAGTGGGAGCCTCCACCGGCAGCGGGCGAGCCCCCCTACTGTCGACGATGCAGGGCACCTCGACACAGGCATCAGGCGCCATGCCCGGCACCGTGCCCTTACTTAACACATTAACTATGTACTCCTCACCTTTATCATTGTGGATACTGCTCAAAATGTTGACCATGAGCTCGGAGTGCCAGGCGCCGCCGCGGCTCTTCCAAAGCCCCGCATCGTCCCCCGCGGCCACTTCCGCAAAGTGTGCAAGCAAGACACGCTCGATACCTTGCACCACTTCGCCCCGAGTTTGCTCGGCCTCCTGTTGTTTAGCTAGGCATTCACGCTTCAGGTAGTAGTACTGCAAGTAGGGAGAAGGTATAACACCGAGCCTGTTGTACAACTGAAGCATCATCTTGGTCTCCGTAACGGTTTTTTCATCGTCCGTGGGCAGGAGGGAGATGATATCCTTGGTCTTGACTAGTTGGTGAATTAAGGGAGTAATATCCTTGCCTTCGACAAAGACGCGGCGGAACCACCCCAGGTGATTAAGCCCCACATAGTCCAGCTTGACCCTACTGCGCTTGACCTGTAACGCATCCGCCAAAAAATACTGAATGCCAATAGGTACGTCACAAATGCTAATGGCCTTAAGCTTAGTGTGTTTTGCCAAAAGGGCGGCCACCATGCCCGAGGGGTTAGCATAATTTATGAGCCAGGCTTCCGGGGCATGGCGCTCTATGTCGCGGGCTATGTCGAGCATGACGGGCAAAGTTCGTAGTGCCATGGCAAAACCACCGGGACCGACCGTCTCTTGCCCGATGACGTCGTAACGCAAGGGGATTTTCTCGTCGAGAACCCTCCCCGCGAGTCCTCCCACCCTTATTTGACACAAGATGAAAGAACTGCCCAAAATAGCCTCCACCCGATCCACCGTCGTACTCACCACAATTTTCGGGTCGACAGAGCGGAGCATCTTGGCCGTCAGAGCACCCACAATTTTAAGCTTTTCTGGGTCGATGTCCATGAGGCAAATTTCTGTCCAAGGCACCTCATGGCGTATTTTTACTAAGCCCTCGATCAAGCC
>QLUC01000008.1 GCA_018725275.1 Bacillota bacterium
ATAAAATTAGCCCACTCCGTCATATTGGCCTTGCCGAGAATGACTGCTCCGGCGCGCCGTAGCTGCATAGCGACAAAAGAGTCCTCGGAAGCCATATGGTTGGCGAGAGCCAGTGACCCAGCACTAGTGTGCATCTTGTCAGCGGTGTTGATATTGTCCTTGAGCAACACTGGAATGCCATGCAAAGGGCCGAAGCTACCCGTCATCCGCCTGATGGTGTCCATGGCCAAAGCGGTATGCAGGGCATCGGGGTTAATCTCGAGCACCGCGTTGATACCGGCTCCGCTCTTGTTGTGCTCCGCGATACGCCTTAGGCAATGGGCCGTAAGCTGCTCCGCAGTGAGTTCTCCCGTTTGCATCGCTTCCTGTAAATCAAGTAATGAGGCATTATCAAGCCAACTGTCTTTGCCCATTCTGCACCTCCGCAACGTTTTATGACACATAGTTCTCCCACGCCCGGGCCTAATCCTACCGGTGTGATAAAAATGCCGCACACGGAGCGAACTGCACTTCGCAGCTCCGCGCCACAGGATAAGGGAAAGCTCCTTTTGTCCACATTGACAGGGACTGATTTAGCACTGGGGTTAGAATTCGGGAAAATGTTCAACTGACAAAAACATTTTAGGAGGGATGAATATGGGTTTCTTTGCCGCCATGATTCCGCTGCGTACCGGTATCACATTGACGGCAGCACGCTTGGAGGAGGAATTCGCAGCTATGTGGCCGCTGCTGCCGAAGCCGATATCGATAGGGACGCATGCCGATCAGTTATCGCTGTCTGTTGGCGAGTATGATATCGTGGCCATGACGATGGGGGCACCCATACCATGGCCAGACCTTGAGCCGATCTGTAAAGCAAGTCTTTTATGGCCCGAAGCGCTATCTGACCTGCGTAATCATGCGGACCATATGGTTGTTACGGTGCAGACTCAGGGTGGACCAATTGAAAAGGCGCAATTTCTGACTCAGGTCTGTGCGTGTATTTTGTCTGCCTGTAGTGAGCAAGCCTTGGGGGTGTTCTGGTTAAACGCCACGCTGCTAGTCCCTGCACAGATATTCCTTGACACCACCTTGAAGGTGATGTCAGAGGCATTGCCGCTGTACATTTGGATCGACTTTCAGACCGGCATAGATGCGCAGGGCAAGGTCAGCGGCTTCACCAACGGGATGGAAGCGCTAGGGCATCTGGAGCTCGAGGCGACGGATGTACCGGAGCCGGCCGAGAAATTGTGGACGCGCCTCTACGATATAGCCGAGTATATTCTTGAGAATGGAGCAGTCATTGCAGATGGCGACACTGTTGGTAACAACAACAGCGAGCGAATTCAAGTAGTATATGGGCCATCTCTATACGGCAGAAGAGGGGATGTTATGCGGCTGGAGTATCAGCAGCTCAGCAGGCGCAAGCCGCCATTCTGGAAGAGATAACGTTAGCACAAAAAACCCCGGTAGCGATACCGGGGTTTTTTCTTGTGCTCAACGATGGCAACGGTGCTGCAGAGCACGTACAGGTGTTGCGCCCGAGTGGCTCACCCGCGCCGTGCGCCTACTCTCTAGAGAAGCTCGAAACGGTCGGCGTTCATCACTTTCGTCCAGGCGGAAATGAAGTCCTGGGTGAATTTGTCCTCTGAATTGGCACAGGCATAGACCTCGGCGATGGCCCGGAGTTGGGAGTTTGAACCGAAGACGAGATCAACGCGCGTGCCCGTCCACTTAAGTTCGCCCGTCGTGCGATCACGACCCTCGAACACATCTCCGTTGTCCGCTGCCGGCTTCCAGGCGGTGTTCATATCGAGTAAATTCACAAAAAAGTCATTCGTAAGTGTCCCGGGACGCTTGGTCAAGACGCCGTGCTGAGACTCTGCGTAGTTGACATTTAATACGCGCATACCGGCGAGCAAGACGGTCATTTCCGGCGCAGTCAAGGTCAATAGTTGGGCGCGGTCGATAAGCAACTCCTCTGCCGTTACAGAGAATTTGGCTTTAAGGTAGTTGCGGAACCCATCTGCTTTCGGTTCGAGGACAGAGAAAGTGTGTATTTCGGTCTGCTCGTCGGTGGCATCGGTGCGCCCCGGGATAAAGGGCACTACCACATTGCGACCGGCATTCTTGGCTGCTTGCTCTATGCCCACGCTGCCACCAAGCACAATCAAGTCGGCGAGGGATACCTTTTTGTTGCCGGTTTGCTTGTTGTTAAATTGCTGCCCTATTTTTTCAAGGGCCTGGAGCACACCACGCAGCATAGCAGGCTGGTTGACTTCCCAGTCTTTCTGTGGTGCTAGACGGAGGCGCGCCCCATTGGCACCGCCCCGCTTATCGGAGCCACGGAAAGTAGATGCCGAGGCCCAAGCAGTATAGACCAATTGGGAGATAGAAAGGCCGGAATCCACGATGGCGCGTTTTAAGTCGGCGATTTCTACGTCGCCAATCAAATCATGGTCGACTGCGGGGACGGGGTCTTGCCAAATCAGCTCTTCTGCCGGAACCTCAGGGCCGAGATAACGTGAGCGGGGCCCCATGTCGCGGTGGGTCAGCTTGAACCACGCCCGGGCAAAGGCGTCATGGAATTCCTCGGGGTGTTGTTGGAAGCGTCGGGCAATGGGCTCGTAAATAGGGTCGAAGCGCAGAGCAAGGTCGGCCGTGGTCATCATGGGTCGGAACTTCTTGGTCGCGCCATGAGCGTCAACCACCATGTCCTCGTCGGCCACGTCCTTGGCCAACCACTGATGTGCACCGGCCGGGCTCTTGACCAGTTCCCACTCGTACTTGAATAGGACGTGCAGATAGCCCATGTCCCACTTAATTGGGTTTGGCTTCCATGCACCCTCGATGCCGCTACCGATGGTATCGCCACCTCTGCCGCTACCATAACTACTCTTCCAACCAAGGCCCTGCTCCTCGATGCCTGCAGCCTCCGGATCCGGACCGACGTGAGTTGCCGGGGCAGCCCCATGCGATTTTCCGAACGTGTGTCCACCAGCGATGAGGGCGACAGTCTCATAGTCGTTCATGGCCATACGGGCGAAGGTCTGGCGAACGTCAAAGCCGGAGGCCACCGGATCTGGGTTGCCGTTTGGACCCTCGGGATTTACATAGATTAAACCCATCTGCACAGCGGCGAGTGGATTTTCTAAGATTCGATCGCCGGAGTGACGCTTGTCACCAAGCCACTCTGTTTCGGTTCCCCAGTAGATGTCTTCCTTCGGCTCCCAGACGTCCTCGCGCCCTCCGGCAAAGCCGAAGGTTTTAAACCCCATCGACTCCAGAGCACAGTTGCCGGCGAGAATCATCAGGTCGGCCCAAGAAATACTCTGGCCATACTTTTGTTTGATTGGCCACAGTAAACGACGTGCCTTGTCGAGGTTGATATTGTCGGGCCAACTGTTAAGTGGTGCAAAGCGTTGTGCTCCGCCATCTGCTCCACCACGACCATCCCCTAGGCGGTAGGTGCCGGCACTATGCCAGGCCATGCGGATGAAGAGAGGCCCGTAATGACCATAATCCGCCGGCCACCAGTCCTTGGAGTCCGTCATTAGAGCGTACAGATCTTCCTTCAATGCGGGGAGGTCGAGTTTTTTGAATTCTTCTGCATAGTTGAATTCCGCATCCATCGGATTACTCAAGGCAGAGTGCTGGTGAAGCGTTTTGAGATTCAATTGGTTCGGCCACCAGTCTCGATTAGCGGTACCGCCACGTATTGTAGCTTTTCCGGTCTTGCCGGTTACAGGGCACTTCAATTCTTCCAAGCGAAAAACCTCCTTCGTAATTTTTTGGCACACCTTTTATATAGTTAAAAGGCCATCGGAAAAAAACGGATCAACCATACAACATCATCGGCAATCTCTAAAGCAGTAATCATCGCAAGACTACCCCTTATGCAGCATAATAAAAACTATTATCATTACTATCAAATTATAGTCGATAGTGCTACAGCATGCAATAACATTCTTACCGATAGGGATACCGTCTCGACAAAGATACTGTCCGCTCAGCAATCGGCGAGGTCGCCGGTTTTTGTGCCGGCGCTACAACCTCCCGGGTAGCGGCGTGACATGGCACGCCGACCACCCCCAGTCGTAACCATGGGGTCCGTAACCATGATGGAAAAACCACGCCGAGGTCGTAAACCCTGTATTTACAAGGACATGGCCGCATTTTTTTGCGATGGGCGGTCAAAGTCGGGATGCTACTGCATGCGATAAAGATTCCTACCTATAAGGCTAAGGCTACCTCGTTTCGTCTTGCTGCGAGGCCGCAACCCTGCGACTTTAGATGCGTTTGCAGGTCATGAGAGCTACGATAGCGAAGTTGAGGTATTACAACTTGGCAGTTAGGCTAAGAATAGGCCTGCCAACTATTTGGCAAGAAGGGGAGGAATGACGGATGGAACTGGCACCGGCAGAGGGCAAAGAGCTGCTCCGCGTACTGAAGACCCGCTTTGAGAAGAACATGCATCGCCATGAAGGCCTTGAGTGGGACAAGGTGGAGACAAGAATAATGGCTTGCACCGAAAAACAGTGGTCACTCCATGAGATGGAAAGAACGGGTGGCGAGCCGGATGTCGTAGGTTTGGACCAAGGTGCGGGGGCATATATTTTTTTCGATTGCTCTTTGGAGAGCCCGATAAACCGCCGCAGCCTCTGTTACGATGAGGAAGCGCTAAACGCCAGGAAAAACAACAAACCGGAAGGTAGCGCTGTCGGGATGGCTACCAGCATGGGTATTAGACTGTTGACCGAAGTAGAATACCGGGAGCTACAGAGCTTGGGCAGGTTTGACCAAAAAACATCGAGTTGGATCGTGACCCCTGTGGACATTAGGACGCTTGGTGGTGCGATTTTTGCCGATTTCCGCTATGGCCAGGTCTTTGTGGGCCACAACGGTGCTGAGTCATACTTTGGGAGCAGGGGGTTTAGGGGGTCCTTGCGGGTCTAGCTGGTCCGCGGGCAAAATGATCTCTTGCGCAGAGTGGCAGAGAAAGAAGGATGAACGGCTTGGACACAACAACCAAGTTTGAATTGATTGCGACCTCGACCTTTGGGTTAGAGAGTGTGGTGGCCGCGGAGGTAACCAAACTTGGGTATGACAAAACGAAGATTGAAAACGGCAAAGTCACCTTTCGGGCCAATGCACTGGGGATTTGTCGTTCCAATTTATGGCTTAGGGTCGCCGATAGGGTGCGTCTTAAAATCGGCGAGTTTCAGGCGGAGACTTTCGATGCGCTCTTTGAGCAGACCAAGGCTTTGCCGTGGGAAGACTTTCTTACTATGGACGCCTGCTTCCCCGTTGATGGGAAGTCCATAAAGTCAAAGCTATTTAGCGTCTCGGACTGTCAAGCCATCGTCAAAAAGGCCATTGTCGAAAGGCTAAAACAAAAGCACCAGGTGCAATGGTTTAAAGAAGATGGCCCGCGTTTCCCCGTCGAGGTGGCCTTGCTCAATGATATAGCTACCCTGACCATAGATACTTCGGGAGCGGGGTTGCATCGGCGAGGGTACCGTGATTTGGCCTCAGCTGCACCGCTCAAAGAAACATTGGCTGCGGCCTTAATCAGTCTTTCCAAGTGGCAACCGGACACTCCGTTGATTGATCCCTTTTGTGGTTCAGGCACGATTGTGCTAGAAGCTGCTATGCAGGGGCTAAACATCGCGCCGGGGTTAAAACGCGAGTTTGTGGCGGAAAAGTGGCCATTTCTGCCCAGAGAGCTGTGGCAGCTAGGCCGCGAGGAGGCCCTAGATTTGGCGTGTCCCACTCAGGCTCTAGAAATAATCGGCACCGATGTGGACCCCAAGGTGGTCCAACTTGCCCGTCACCATGCCCAGGCGGCGGGGGTGGCTGAGAGTGTTCACTTCCAAGCCCAGCCACTCGCCAGTCTCAGCACACGCAAGAAGTATGGCAAAATCGTCTGTAATCCCCCCTATGGGGAAAGAATAGGAGAGAAAAAACAGGTAGAGCAACTCTACCGCGAGATGGGACAGGTCTTTGCCCAATTTGGCACTTGGTCATACTATGTCATCACCTCGCACCCCGAGTTCGAGCGCCTCTTTGGCCAGCGCGCCAGCAAGAAACGCAAACTCTACAACGGCGACATCAAGGTGGACTATTACCAATTCTTCGGGCCGCGTCTGCCCAAAACACCTTTTCGCCAAGAAGTGGACTAAAGTTCACCAAAGTTAAAAACCTTCCTCGCGAATTCTCGCTAGGAAGGTTTTTGTTGGCGTAGGGTGGCAATGGTTATCGCCCTAGGTCTGCCACCGCGTAGCCCCCGCGGCGGCGCATTTTTCGAGGAACGCTTGCGGGTTCTTAACTTTGGCCAACATAATCATGGCCGCGATGATGTAGGGCTTGAAGCCGGCCTCTTTATACAGTTGGTCACGGTAGCGGTCAAAGACGCTGGCCTCTACTTCCCCCTGGGCGCAGCTGACTCCGGTGATGTCCGCCGGCAGGCAGTGCATGTAGAGGGCTTGGCCGTTCTTCGTGGACTTCATCATCTCCTCGGTGCATTGCCAGTCACTGTGCAGTTTGTTTTGCGCCAGCAGTTCCTTTTCGAGGGCCTTGATGCCGTCCCCATCGCCCGCACCGTAAAGGTCGGTGCGTTTTTCCATGGCGGCAAAGGGGGCCCAGCTCTTGGGGTAGACGATGTCAGCATCTTTAAAGGCCTCGGCCATGCTATTGGTCTTGGTGAACGAGCCTCCGGAGAGGGTGGCGTTCTTCATGGCGACTTCCTCTACTTCGCTCATCACCTCGTAACCCTTCGGATGTGCCAGCACCACGTCCATGCCGAAGCGGGTCATGAGGGCGATGACGCCTTGAGGGACGGAAAGGGGTTTGCCATAGGAGGGCGAGTAGGCCCACGACATGGCAATCTTCTTGCCCTTTAGATTTTCGATGCCGCCAAATTCATGAATGAGGTGGAGCATGTCCGCCATGCTCTGGGTCGGATGGTCGATATCACATTGTAAATTTACCAGGGTAGGCCTTTGCTCGAGGACGCCGGCCTGATGCCCCTCTTTTACGAAACGCGCGAAGTCGCGCATGTACTGGTTGCCTTTGCCGATGTACATATCATCGCGAATGCCCACAATGTCGGCCATAAAGCTAATCATGTTGGCGGTTTCGCGGGCGGTTTCGCCATGGGCCACTTGGGATTTGCCTTCTTCAAAGTCCTGGACTTCGAGCCCCAGCAGGTTGCAGGCCGAGACAAAACTGAAGCGAGTGCGGGTGGAATTGTCCCTGAAAATAGAGATGCCTAGGCCGCTGTCGAAAACCTTGGGGGAGATATTGTTTTCGCGGAGCTCTCTCAGGGCATCGGCCACGGCAAAGACAGCGGCGATTTCATCATCGGTCTTCTCCCAAGTTAACAAGAAGTCGCTGCCAAACATCTCGCTAAAAGTGAGCTGGTTTAATTGGTCAACATATGTTTTCAAGATAGTTCCTCCAATCTAATCGGGGCTACTTGCAGTATACGGTGGGCACGGCGGCGTAGACGGCGGCACAGCGTACCAAATCGTCTTTCCAGGTCTTTTCATTGGGGGCATGGGCTTCTTTCTCGCGGCCCGGGCCATAGCCGATGCAGGGTATGCCGTACCTGCCCATGATGGACACCCCATTGGTCGAAAAAGTCCACTTGTCGACAAAGGGTTCGCCGTACATTGCTCGATGGGTTTCAATCAAGGCACGCGTTGCAGCGGCGTCTTCTGGAATGACCCAGGTGGGGAAGAAACAGTCGGAAGGATAGGTGAGGCCGGTATAGCTCGGTGTGTCATAGCTATACATGGTGACATTGGCCTCGTATTTTTGGCAGGAAGGCAGGTCGCGAATTTGCTTAAGGGCCTGCTGATAGTCTTCGCCATCAGTCAAACGGCGGTCGATCGAGATGGCGCACATATCGGGCACCGCACAGCGCGAGGGTGATTTAAAAAATATCTCGGACACCGCCAAGGTACCCTTGCCCAAGAAGGGGTCATGATGCAAATGGTTGCCGAGCTCCCGCACTTCTTGAATAACTTCAGACATGCGGTAAATGGCATTAATGCCCCTCTCGGGAGCAGAGCCATGGCAACTGATGCCCTTTACTTCTACCCTAATTTCCATCCTGCCGCGCTGTCCGCGGTAGATATTGCCGTCGGTGGGCTCAGTTATGACTACGAATTCGGGCTTTATCTTGCTTTCTTCACAAATATACTGCCAGCAAAGGCCGTCGCAGTCTTCTTCTTGCACTGTTCCAGTGACTAACACCCGATAACGGTCCGAAAGAAGCCCCAAATCCTTCATAATTTTAGCCCCGTACACTGCCGAAACCATGCCGCCCAGCTGGTCTGAAGCGCCGCGGCCGCCGACTGTGGTTTCGGTTTCGCAGCCCTCATAAGGGTCAAAGGTCCAGTTGCTCATTTCTCCCACGCCCACCGTATCGATGTGGGCATCGAAGGCGATTAGCTTTTCGCCCTGGCCTAGCCATCCTAGGACATTGCCCATGGTATCGACTTCGACTTTGTCAAAATCGAGATGGCGCATCTCCTCGGCTATGCGCGCGACGACACGTTCTTCTTTGCCACTTTCGCCGGGGATGGCAATCAAGTCCCTGAGAAAGCGGACCATTTGGCTCTCGTAGTGACCGGCTTGCTGTTTGATGCTTAGGTAATCAATATTCAATAAGTCGCCTCCCTTTTATTTCCTAGCTGCCAAGTACCGTGTTTTATGGGGAGCAGAGCGACGGTACTCTTTCCTAATGTTTTGAATATAGCATTGCCATGGGGTGAAAACAAGAGTAATCTGCATAAATTTTAGAGTATCGCAAACACTTAGCCGGTTAAAAAGCATGAGGTCGGCGATTCTTTCTATTCGTTCTCACTTGGGATATGATAAGCATAAGATTACGCGCAAGCGAAAGGAAGTGTAATAATGCCAGCAATTGAAGTAGGTAGCCTAGCACCGGAATTTAGTCTAAAAGACCACCACAAGGAGAACATAACCCTTTCGGCATATAGGGGGAAGAAGGTGCTCTTGTCCTGGCATCCCGTGGCGTTTACCTCGGTTTGCACCGATCAAATGCGCGCTTTAGATGCCAATTGGGAGAGGTTTCAAGAACTAAACACCGTGCCTCTTGGCATGAGCGTTGATTCCACCGCGTGCAAAGCGGCATGGGCAGCGGTGCTCTCTATCAGCCATGTGCCCCTCGTTTGTGACTTCTGGCCGCATGGGCAGGTGGCGACAGCCTACGGCATATTTATCGACAAACTGGGCCTTTCGGAGCGCGCCAATATTTTGGTCGATGAAGCGGGCCAGGTAGTATGGGTCAAGGTCTACCCCATGAAGCAGCTCCCCGATATAGAAGAAGTCTTGGCCGCCATCGCGGGAAATTAGGCCGCCCCAGGCTGCTCCGGACGCTAGCCATGGCGAATGGTGCGCTATTAATCCCACTGGGAGGTGTTATGGTGGAACAAGACAAGGTTGTGACGACAAATCCAGAGGAGTATATAGAAAGTCAGCCCGAGGAGCGCCGCGAGGCCCTAGCGAAACTGCGCCAGACCATTGTGCAGAACCTACCTGCCGGTTTTGCTGAGATCATACAGTATGGTGGCATTGGCTACGTGGTGCCCCATGACATCTATGCGGCAGGGTATCATTGCAACCCAAAGGAGCCATTGCCTTTCGCCGGGCTGGCCAATCGGAAACATTATGTGGCGGTCTACCACTTGGGGGTCTATGCTGACCAGAACCTCTTGGAGTGGTTTGTGCAGGCCTATGCTGCGCTAAACATCGGTAGGCTGGATATGGGGAAGAGCTGCATCAGATTTAATAACATCAAGAAGATTCCCTATCGGCTGATAGGGCAGTTGTTTGCCAAGCTGACGGTGCGGGAGTATGTGCAGCTATATGAGGGCACGAAGCCTAAGAAATGAGGCTAGCTTGCCTCTATGTGGGGTGCCCTCGGGCCCCGTTTCGCCATGCCCAAAAGCATTTTAGGGATGTAGCCTAGGTGCCACCTCTTACCGGGTGCTCAACTTAAGTAGGATGAGGCTTAGCGCGATGCCGGCGATGAAAATCAATGCGTCTAAGTACATGCGCCAGCCCATTTGCATGGACGGTACGATGAGCAAAGCTGACCCCAGCAGGAAGCCGATGACCGCATAGTAGGCCGGTGAGTAGTAGCGGCGAAACAAAGACTCCACAATCTGAATCAACAGTAGTCCGCCAAAGCCAAACCCTGCTGCTGCGGGGAGAAGTACCGGCAAGTGAACGGTGGCGACGGCGCGCAGGAGCTCGTCGTAGACGCCAAGGTGCATGAAAATCAGGGAAGAGCTGATTCCCGGCACGATTGAACCTACAGCGTAGATAAGTCCGTAGTAGGCATAGTATAGATTGCTCTGTGTGTCCCCCGTGCCGGGGGTGCTAATTTGGGGGAGAGACCCTAGTTGGTACACTAAGAAGGCGGCCACGAGGGTTGGCCATAGGTATAGCCAGTGAAACCCCTTGGCATTGGCCTGCCTGACGAGGGCAGGCATGCTCCCAGCGACCAGTCCTAATGCCAAGAGCTTCACCTGGTCAGGCGCATAGTGCATCATTTGAGCCATGACATTGCTAAACGCCAGTATCCCGACCGTTCCACCGACTGCTAGCGGAAAGAGGAAGCGAGCGTTAGGGCGAAATTCTTTGGTAAGGCCGTTGATAGCTTTGATGATTGGCTCGTACAGGCCGATGGCGGCGGCTAAGGCTCCGCCGCTCAATCCAGGCGTAATGACGGCGATGCCGATAACGAGGCCTAGCAGGATGTTCTTTGTTAAGCGCATGGTTATCACTCCTGCAATAAATATACTGGCATGGTCGTGGCAAAATTACTGTTCTTGTGAGGGATTAAAATGCCCATGAGCCAGCGGCGACAGGAGCTAATTAAGACAATTCTCGAATCTGGCGGCCATTCAGGGAGAGGATAGTGGCACGCATATCCGCTCTCGAGATGTGACCCCAAAGCCCCGGGTCAAGAAGGTATCGCCGTAATCATGAGTGCTATCGAGGGTTTCTTCACCTTGGTTCGCCCCTTTCATGGTTGGAGGGGTGTCGTTTTAGGCACTTTAGGCATAGTTCTTCGCGAGTTGGGCATTTCCTCCTAGGAGGAGGGAGTTTTGTGCCGGACGGAGTTTCCTCGTTTGCGCGAATGAAGATGGACATAGCAACAAAAAGAGGTGAGGGCATGTACGAAATCCGAAAAATTACTCCGTCAGAAGTTGATAATGCCATCAAATTATCGGAGTATTCCTTCAAGTACAAGCTAGAAGGAGAGGTGCGGGTCAAGAGGGCGAAATTCATGGAAAACCATGTCGTCTTGGGCGCATTTTGGGACGGGGAGATGGTCGCCAAGACCCATATCATCCCCTTAAGTGTGGCCATTGACCATGAGGACTACAGCATGGGCGGAGTAGCCAGCATTTCTACTTACCCGGAACATCGGCGTCAAGGACTAGTCAATCGCTTGCTTGGCATGGCGCTACAGCAGATGCGACAGGAGGGCCAGGTGCTAAGCTACCTGCACCCTTTTGACATCAGCTTCTATCGGCGCTATGGCTACGAGCTCATTTCAAATCTTAAGAAGACCACGGTCATGGCGCGGGACCTCTACTCCTACCCCAGAGTTTCGGGGCGGGTGTCTAGGCACGAAGCAGGTGAGTCTATAGATCAGGCGGACGAAGTATATGCCGCCTGGAGCGGACAGTACAATGGCATGCTGCGCCGGAACGAGAAGTGGTGGCGCGAGGCGGTCTACGGCGAGGACATCTTGGCCTTGTACCGCTCTGCGCAGGGTATCCCCCGAGGATATCTGTTTTACAGCATCAAGGACGAGACCTTGGAGGTAACCGAATACGCCTACCTCGATGAAGAAAGTAGGCGTGGATTATGGAATTTCATCGCCAATCATGACTCTATGGTCGAAAAGGTCGAGATCACTAGCCCTGACCTGGAGCAGATGTCCTTTCTCTGGCGTAACCCAGTTGTAAAAACAGAAATCATACCCGATTTTATGGGGCGAGTGGTGTTGGTAAAGGAATTCTTGGAGCTGTACTTTCGCCATGCGTCTGCGGACTTAAGTCTAACCCTATATGTGCAAGATGAGCTGGCCGGGTGGAATACCGGCCTGTACCGCATTGGAGCCGGTCGCGTAGAATTTGATCCCGGAGCGAGGGCCGAGGGGCTGTCGATGGACATTGGCACCTTTACTGCGCTATTCTTGGGCAGTCAAAGGGCGGAATTCCTGTATGAAGCCGGCCGCATCACCGGAGATAGAGGGCAACTCTCGGGTCTTAGCGCTGCCTTATCCCCGCAGCATTGCGCCTTTATGGATTATTTTTAACTCTGCCTAAGCACTAAGAGGCCCGGTCAAACTGGCTGTTATAGAGTTCGGCGTAAAATCCGCCCATAGACAGAAGCTCTTGGTGTCTGCCTTTTTCTACGATGTCGCCATTCTTTAGGACCAAAATAATGTCAGCGTTCTTGATGGTGGAAAGCCGGTGGGCGATAACAAAGGACGTGCGGCCTTCCATTAACTTATCCATGGCTTGTTGCACCTTTAGCTCGGTCCGGGTGTCAACCGAGCTGGTGGCCTCATCGAGGATGAGCATGGGTGCGTTGGTAATCATGGCCCGGGCAATGGTGAGGAGCTGTTTTTGCCCGGAGGACAAATTGGCTTTGTCGTCGAGGAGGGTATCATAGCCCTTGGGAAGGGTCTTAATGAAGTGGTGCATACCTACCGCCTTGCAGACACTCTGGACTGCGTCCTCGTCTACATAGGGCTTGTTGTAGACGATGTTTTCACGAATGGTGCCCTCAAAAATCCAGGTGTCCTGCAGCACCATGCAAAAGAGCGAGTGGACTTCTTCGCGTGACATTTGGCTATGGGGAATTCCGTCTATGGATATTTCGCCGCCGGAGAGCTCATTAAAGCGCATCAGTAAATTCACCAAGGTTGTCTTGCCGGCGCCGGTGGGCCCGACAATGGCAACCTTTTGTCCGGGCAAGGCGAGGGCCGAAAAGTCATGAATCACGATCTTGTCGGTGTTCTCGTAGCCGAAACGGACATGGTTAAATTCTACGCGCCCCTGGGGATTGAATATTGTCTTTGTCTTGGCGTTTTCGTCGGGCATTTCTTCGGCATGCATTAGCTCGAAAACACGCTCGCCGGAGGCAATAGCAATTTGGATTCCCTGGGCCGTTTCGGCCACTTGCATGAGCGGTTGGGTGAAGTATCGAACATAGACGATAAAGGAAACTATCACCCCAAAAGAGATTTCTCCGTTCAGGACAAGAGCGGCTCCCACCACACTGACCGCCACATAACCCAAGTTGTCCATAAAGAACATGATGGGGGTCATAAACCCGGAGAGAAACTGAGCCATAAAGCTATGTTTGCGCAGCTCCTCATTGAGGACGCCAAAACTCGCTTTCATCTGCGCTTCGGCATTATAGGCTTTAACTGTGGTGTGCCCGGAGAAGGTTTCTTCTACCTGGCCGTTGAGCTTGCCTAGGTACAGTTGTTGCCCATCAAAGTGTTTTTGTGATACGGCGATGATCAACATCATGGCCAAGAGCCCGAATAAACTCGCCGAGACGGCCGCCACCGCCAGGATCCAATTGGTGCTGAACATCATAATGAGCGAGCCGACAAGCATGGCTAGGGAGGTCACCAAGGTGGTGATTCCGTGGCTTAGGTTTTGACCCAAGGCGTCCACATCATTAGCTATGCGCGAGAGTATGTCCCCGGTGGTATTCTTATTAAAAAACCACATGGGCAGACGATTGATTTTGGCCGCCAAATCGGTTCGCATGCGTTTAGAAGTATTTAGGGAGGCATTGGCCACTATATAACCCTGCACAAACATGAGCAGGGAGCTGACCACGTAGATAGCTGCTATGGTGATGCCCAAAAAGCGAATGGCACCGAGGTCTATGCCGGTCATCATCCCCTCAGCAATTAGGTCGGTCAAATCCGCCAATAGCGGAGGGGTGAATAAGACCAAGGCTGTGCCCAAGACGGCCACGGCGGCCGCAAAGAGCACGGCGGCAAGGTCCCTCTGCGCATAGACCAGGAACTTTTTAACAGTGGCCAGCGGGTCCTTGGCCTTGGGCACGGAGCCCAATCCCCCCGAAATTTCGGCCATGATATCGTCGTGGATAGATCTGCCATTTTTTTCGAGGTCGCCAAAGGTATAGTTATCTTTACTCATAAGGCCAGTTCCTCCTTGGAAAGCTGCGAGTGGGCGATTTCTTGGTAGACCCGACAGCTGTGCATTAACTCGCGGTGGGTGCCAAATCCTACCATGGCGCCTTCCTCTAGCACGAAAATTTTATCGGCCTCCATAATGGTGCCAATGCGCTGAGCTACGATTAACACGGTGGCCCCCCATGTATTTTCCTTGAGGGCCTTGCGCAGGAGGCGATCGGTCTTGTAATCAAGGGCGGAAAAGCTGTCGTCAAAAATCAAGATTTCAGCCTTTTTGGCCAGCGCTCGAGCTATGGAAAGGCGCTGCTTCTGGCCGCCCGAGAGGTTGGTTCCGCCGGGGGCTACATAGGCTTGGTAGGTGTCCGGCATCTGTTCGACGAATTCTGCTCCTTGGGCAAACCGCACCGCCTCGATGACTTGTGACGGGGGATAATTTGGTGGCCCACTCTGGCCAAAGAGCACATTGGAGGTGACCGAACCTTTAAACAGCACCGCCTTTTGCGCCACATAGCCAATCTTCTCTCTTAATCCCTGGCCAGTATAATCCCTTACATTGACCCCATTCACCAGCACCTCACCTCGGGTGGTGTCGTAGAAGCGAGGGATGAGGTTGATGATGGTGCTCTTGCCGCTACCGGTGGAACCGATAAAGGCAATGGTTTCACCCTGCCGGACCTTGAAGCTGATGTTTTCCAACACATATTCCTCGGCATCGGGGTATTTAAAGCTCACATTTCTAAATTCTATTTCACCCCTGCTCTTGGTAAGAGGTGAAAATGCCGGCCCCGGCCCGTCCGCTATGGTGGGCTGGGTTTCTAATACTTCATTTATTCTTTTGGCGGCAACGGTAGCCCGAGGGATAAGGAGAAACACTATGACCAACATCATGAAGGCCATAAGAATCTGGATGGAGTAGGCGGCAAAGACCATCATGTCGGCAAAAGCACCCACCCTGTGCACGGCGGCGGCCCCAGCAACAATTCCGGCTCCTATCCAGTAAACCGCAAGGGTCAAGCCATTCATGATTAGGTCTATGCAGGGCATCAAGGTGGCCATCAGACGGTTAGTGAATAAATTTGTGTTGGTCAAAGCTAGATTGGCTTGGTGGAACTTCGCGGCTTGAAAACTTTCGGCATTGTAGGCGCGAACCACCCGAATTCCGATTAGATTTTCTCGCGTCATTCTGTTTAATTCATCGGTCTGTTCCTGCATTTTTGCAAACTTGGGTATGGCCAACACAAAGTACACCGCCGCCACCATGATGAGGGCCAGTACCGCCCCAGCCGTGACCGCCGACCATTGCCAGTTTTTGTCCATAATCTTTATTACGGCCCAGAGCGCCAACAGAGGCGAACGGACAAGAATTGGCAGGCCGGTTACCACTAGGCTCTGCACCTGTAACACATCATTGGTGGAGCGGGTGATTAGGCTCGAGATCGAGAAGTCGTTTAGTTCCGGCATGGTGTAGGACAGTACCTTGTCGAACATCAAGCCTCTTAGTCTCGCCGCGTGGTTGGTGGCAATCTTTGCTGCTAACCCGGCGATAATCATGGAGAGGAGCATGCTGGTGAAAGTAATGAGGATCATTAGGCCACCATTGTGCAAGATGTCGCGCATTTGGCTGCCCTCCGTCTGCACCAGCAGGGTAATCTTGCCTAGGTACTCCGGTAAAGTGAGATCCAAAGCGACTTGGCCCACAATGAAGGCGACGGTAAGTAACAATAAAATCCATTCGCTCGTCTTTAGGTATCTTAAAAGCTTTATCACTTGGTTAAATCTCCCTTGCTGCGGCCGTTGCTCCCGGTCGTCTTGTCGGTATGCGTTACTTTAGCATGAGCCAAAGGCCTACGCCTCCAACGACTAAGGCTAGGAGGTAGAACAAAATCACTACTGTAGACCATGCTGGATTTTCTTTCGTAGGAGCATGAAGACGACTCCCGTCAGTGCTAAAATGACTGCCGCATTAAATGACACCTGCCCCCAGGAGGCTTCCTGAAGCAAGATGGCGCGCATGCTGTCGTAGGCCCAGTAAAAGGGCGACCAGTAGAGGATGGGTAGCCAACGGCTAGGCAGGAACATCGCGCCGAAAATCGAGGCCAAAATGGGGAAATACACCATCTTCATGCCGGAGATGGCCGCAATTGGCTCATTGTTCAAAACGCCGATGCTAAAGCCGATGATAATGCTGATAAAGGCGATGGCGACAACCGTTACCAGGAACATACTGATGTTGATGCCGCTGAACCCTAGGATCATCGCCGCGGAGATGCCTCCGATGATGGGGATGATGAAGCCTAGGATGCCCTTGCCGATGATAAACTGGGAGCGGTGTAGAGGAGCAACATTGATGGCACTTAGAGTGTTGCTCATTTTTTCTTCGACCAAGTTGAGAAGGATAAGCATGCCGCCGAATACCGTGGTGAAGATGATGAGCAGGGTACCGCCTTCTAGTTTGATGGGAGACAATCGCCATCCCACATCAGAAAAGGCAACTTGCATAGGTAGCGGTGCGGCCTCCCGCCCGTAGGAGTTGAGGATAAACCTGAGGGGGGCCTCCATGGGGATGTTCTCATTGCCTTGGCGGACAATTTCAAACCCTTGGTCGGTTTCCACAACTCCGAACACATCGTCGATACGGAGCACGCGCTCCCTGAGGGCTGCGATATTCGGCACCTGGCTCACCCTAGCCTGGTCATCGAGGTGTGCCAGTAGCCCCGGCGACATATCCTGAAGGACAACTAGGCTGAGGGTGGATTCGCCTACACTGGGGATCAAGGCCCGGAGCAAGAGGGCGACGAGGATAGACGCCAGACTGAGGTAGATGATCAACCAGTCTCTAGTGCCGCTTTTGAGGTCACGACCAATAATAGCCAAAATCTTGTTCATCATGCACCTCCTAGACCGTTAGGGTTTTCTTGAATCGATAATTGGTGTAGATGAAAAGCAAGATGCTGAGGGCGATGAATAACCCAATATTTTGGAGCACATAGGCCACATCACCTTGTTCTAATAGCAATTCTCTAAAGCTAAAGATCATGGGATAAGAGGGGAGAAGCCTAATCCAAGCGGGCGAGAACCAGGGCATGAAGTACGAGAATCCCCCAAACATCAGCACGAAGACAGAAAAGAAGAGTGCCCCCATGGCCTTGGTCATGCTGTCAAAGAAGCTGGTTATAAGGAGACCCAAGACGGAGCCAAACACATTAAAGGCCAAGATAGCCAAAATCAACAGGGGGTAGTTAATCCTAAACCCTACTAGGGAGATAACGACAATGGTCGATACCACCACCGCCATCAGGGCCATGATTATGATTTTGCTGACCAAGTAGTGCCAGACCTGGACCGGGGCCACCGCAAAGGCCTTAATTACCCCCTCCTCCTTGTCGAGGAAGACATAGGCGGCAATTATAAAGAGCCCCATGAAGGCCACATTTATGACGAGGTAGATAGGAAGGAGGTTGACCCGGTCAGAGAGCCTGGCAGGCGCGGTTTCTAAAGTGACTACGGTAGTTCTGTCCACATAACCGGGCAGTTGCGAGGCCATGGCTCCCTCTAGGGTAGACCGCAGCAAGGCCTTCATGCTTTCGCTCTCATGCCCCTGCAGGACAAGCTCTAAGACCGGCCTTTGACCCTGTAGATGGACATGAATGCCGGCGGCGGAACGGTTGGCAGCAAGCGCCTGCTCTAGTGCGGGGCGACTGTCAAAAAATTTAACCTGGTGGTCTCCACCGTCGGCAATAAGCTCGGAGAGTTCGCCTTTGAGGGCCTCGATTTCGACCAAGGCATAAAAAGTCTGCGTCCGGTCAAAGTTCTCCGGCACCGCAAAGAGCATGACCAAGACAAATATAATGGCCATCCCAACTTCCATATAGAAGTAGATGCCCTGGTAAGAGAGCCTGGCGTCCTTGACAAACGTGGTCCATAGCTTCTGCATACTACAATAGCCCTCTCCCGGTCACTTGGATGAAGATTTCCTCTAGGGTGGCTTCTTTGGTGTGCATCATTTCAATCTTGCCGGTTTGAAGCAAAGTTTGCAGTCTGGCCATATCATCCGGTTTAACCAGAGAAAACTGCTCGCGCTTGGTAGTGTCGTCCACCCTGTGGTCCACCACCACTATCTTCTCGCCAAATTGTAGCTTCAAATTCCGCGGTGAATCAATCAATTTGATTTCGCCATCGATTATAAAGGCAACGCGGTGACACAGCTCGTCAGCCACCTGCATATTGTGCGTGGTCAAAAAAACTGTAGCACCCTCGGCATTTTTGTCCTTGACAATCTCGATGATTTTGCGGGAGATGGCAGGGTCCAGCCCCGTGGTGGGTTCGTCTAAGAACCAGATGGCGGGGTTGTTGAGCATGCTCCGGATAAAGGTGAGCCGATGCTTCATGCCCTTGGAGAAAGTGCCGGCCTTGTTCTTGGCTACCCCATCGAGGCCCACCAGGTGGAGCAGCTGCATGGGATCTAGGGTGGGTACATCAAAGAGCTTGCCGTAAAATTCGAGGTTTTCCAGAGCAGTAAGTTTGCTGTAGACATTGGATTGCTCAAAACTGACACCTATCTTGTTGAACAGCTCGCGCTGGCGGAGGCGCATGTCGTAACCTGCCACCTGTACCACCCCCTGTTGGAGGGGCAGGAGGCCGGTCATCACCCCTTGAGTAGTAGATTTGCCGGCGCCGGAGGGTCCTAGGAAACCAAAAATCTCTCCCGGCGCAATCTCAAAGTTTGCATTTTTTACGGCATAAACATGATCATGCGTGTAGCTGTGGTACAGACCCTGTACTTTAATCATGTGCGGCCCCCTATCTTTTTGGTAATGGTCGGTCGGGTGACGGACGCCCCGGAGAGACAGCGTGTTGACAGAATAATTAAATCGGTTATAATGTTAGGAATAGTCATAAAAACTACGCAGGTTTATGGCTATCGGAAAAAAAGAGGGAGGGGAAAATCCGATGGTAGCAAAAAAGAACGCTGACAAAGAGGCTCCGAGGGAGCAGTGGTCCAGCAAAATGTCGCTTGTAATGGCCAGCGCGGGCTCAGCTATTGGGCTCGGCAATATTTGGATGTTCCCCTGGAGAATGGGGACCTATGGAGGGAGTGCATTCCTGCTAATTTATGTACTCATCATAGCCTTCATCGGCCTCATAGCCCTCATGGGCGAGTTTGCCATGGGCCGCGGCCAAGGCAAGGGCCCCATCAGTGCCTTTGAAGCCATCTTTAGAGAAAAGAAACTCGCGGGCGGTAAGTGGCTGGGTTTATTCCCCGTGCTCATGACCTTGGCGGTCACCATCTTTTACATGGTGGTCGTTGGCTGGATTATTCACTACTTCGTGATTTCCTTCCAAGGGTTTGCCGGTTTGAATTTGGCTACCTATTTTTCTGGATTTGCCGGGTCATCCTCCGCCATCTCCTGGCATGTCTTGGCAGTAGTTGCCACCACCGCCATAGTCTATATGGGCGTGAAGAAGGGGTTAGAACCCATCAATAACCTCATGCTGCCGGGGCTACTTATCCTTATGGTGGTGCTGGCCATTCGTGCGGTTACTTTGCCGGGCGCAGTCGAGGGGATTAGATTTATGTTTGCGCCCAACTTTGGGGCGCTAGCCGACCCCTTGACTTGGTTCAATGCCCTGGCACAGGCGCTGTTCTCGCTCAGTCTACTCGGGTGCACCCTAGTCATCTATGGCAGCTATATGCCCAAGGGAACGGACATCCCCCAAGCGGCGGCCTACACAGCGATTTTTGATACCATTGCGGCCTTGCTCGCTGCCTTCATTGTGTTTCCGGCTGCCTTTGCGTTTGGCGTGTCGCCCAATGCGGGGATACCGTTGTTATTCGTCACCCTGCCCGGCCTGTTTGCTCAAATGCCCGCAGGTTTGCTGTTTGGGGCGCTTTTCTTCTTGCTCGTCATTTTTGCGGCCACCACTTCGGCTATTTCGCTCTTTGAGTCGGCGGTGGAGCCCCTGATGGATGCTTTTAAGTGGGCCCGCAAGAAGGCTGCTCTAATCACGGGGGCGGTGGTGCTCTTGGCGGGGCTACCCTTGACCATCAACATGGGTCATTTTTCGCTCTGGATGCGGGTCACCTCCGGTATCCTCATGCCCATCGGCACTCTAGTTACGATGATTGTACTCTTCTGGGTTTTCGGCGCTCTGCGGGCTAGAAAAGAGGTTAATGAGGGTGCAGCGGTAAAAATGGGCCCATGGTGGGAGTTTTTTGGCAAGTATGTGGCAGTTGGCGGCACCTTCTTTATCTTGGTCGCCGGCATTCTAAGATTTACCGGCCAATGGCGGTAGTAACACCCTAGCTTAGGTCTCTCCGCTCCATGAGAACAAAGGATAAACTCATGGCGATGGTGGTCACCCCTAGCAGGACATAGAGGTCAGTCCAGGCGGAGGCGTTTTGCGTGAGGGCGGCGTGGGGGGTCAAGTAGGTAAAAAGGGAGAAGGTCTTCAGAGGTTCTACGGCGTCCCACAGTCCGCCTACAAGTTCGATGGTGTACATGGCGGCAAATAGGCCTCCCATGGCCCCTACCACGGCCTTCCCCTCACGTGCGAAAGCGCCCAGTAAGTAGGCGATGCTGAGGACAGCCAAAGCAAAAACAAAGTACTGCAGCCCTGCCATGGCAAAACTCTCTAGCCCGGGGGGATTTAAGCCAAAGGACAAGGCCCCAAAGTAGAGGGAAAGCGAGAAAAGCATGGTATTGAGAAATAGGAGTGTGCCGGCAACCAAGAGGTCATGCCATAACAACTTAGAGCGTGACATCGGTCTGGCGAAAAGCAGGTCCGCTGTTTTTTCGCCGATTTCTTTGGCGGCGTAGCCCGAACCCAGAGACGCCGCCCAGCCCACTAAGATGACCAAGATGATGGGGTGTCGCCAGGCCATGGCCAAGAAGGTGCTGACATCCCACATTAACACGCCCTGAGTACCGAGCATGGCCCGCATGATATCCTCCCCCCCACCTTGGAGCATCTGACCCATCATGTTTTGCATATCAAAGGCGTCATAGGCGGCTACCATCAGCAATCCAAAGGACAAGAAGCCTATGGTGACATAGAGTGCGGTGCGGTAATTCTGCCGCAGTTTGAAGGCAATCAGTCCGAGATTCATAACTTGGCCCCCTCCTTGGCGTAGTAGTGGAGGAAAATATCGTCCAGCTTCGCTCGTTCACACACGAGGGAATCTACGGGTTGTTCCGCCAAGTAGGCCAAAAGTGGCTGCAGGTCACCCGATGTTGCAAAGGCATAGCTATTCTCACTGGCTCCTAAGGGTGAAATGCTCACCCCCGGGAGGGTGGGCAGGTCCACCATTGTGCTAAAGGCCACTTCCACCCGATGAAAGCGTTGCAGTCGTATATTGGTCACTGACTCTACGAGGAGCAATTTTCCCGCCCGAATGATGGCGACATCGGCGGCTAAACGCTCCACCTCGGTCAATACATGCGTCGACATGAAAATAGTCGTGCCACGTGCGCTGATGCGCTCAGCCAGTTCAAAGAAGTTGCGCTGAATGAGAGGGTCAAGGCCCCGGGTTGGTTCATCGAGGATGAGGAGCGGCGGAGCATGTTGCACGGCTTGGATGATGCCTAGTTTTTGCTTCATGCCGGTGGAGTACTCGCGCGTTTCGCGGAGCAAATCGCTCTCGCTCATTTCCATGGCCTCGCAGGCTTCTTTGCGCCAAGGGAGAGATTTGTAGAAGCTGCCCAGCATATTGATGGTGTCCTTGCCGGTGACATTGCTGTAGAAGGCGAGTTCTCCAGGCAAGTAGCCTACTAAGTTGCGTAACTTTACCCCTTCTCGTTCTGAGTCTAGTCCCAGTACGCGGGAACTGCCGGAAGTGGGTTTGATTAGTCCGAGCAGCAAGCGGATGCTCGTTGTCTTGCCTGCGCCATTGGCTCCTAGAAAGCCGAAGACACTGCCCTGGGTGACGCTTAGGTTCAGCCCCTGCAAGGCTTGGACTTTGCCGTAATTCTTGGTCAAGTCCCCGGTCTGTATCGCGAGCATTAATCATTCCCCTTTCGTACTACCCAAGGTTGTTATAAACAACAAATTAGGCACAACGCACTAATGGTGTTCAACGCACTAATAGTGCGTTGCTACTACGGACGGGTCTTGGTGCGGTCGGGTACGACTTCTAGCCAGTAGCCATCAGGGTCGGCAATAAAGTAGATGCCCATGTTTTTATTTTCATAGACGATGCAATCCATCGCCTCGTGCTTGGCATGAGCCGCCGCATAGTCATCGACCATAAATGCCAAGTGAGTCTCGTTTTCGCCTAGGTCATAGGGTTTGTCCCTGTCCTTCATCCAAGTGAGCTCCAAGCGATGGGTGGTGAGGCCGTCGCTCAAGAAGGCCAAGATAAAGCTGTCGTCACCGGCGACTTTTCGCCGCACCTCTTTTAAACCTAAGGCCTCCTCATAAAACTTGAGGCTTTTTTCAAGGTCAAAGACATGAATTTCGCTGTGAGAAAAAGTAAATTGCATGTTTAGTCCTCCTTTTTCCTATACATCAGACTTTGCCCGCGGTGGGTGATGGCGCAAATGTCGGTTTGCAGAGTTGAGGCGGTAGCGGCAAAGGCTCTCGTCGCCGCAAAGTTGTCGCCAAAGTGCATGGGGATGAGTAGCCCGGGCTTAATCAGCTCGATGAATTTCCTCGCCCCGGCGTCATAGTCCTGCCCCAGGCGGGGGTCGACGGGAAAGAAGGCGATGTCAATGTGCTCGCCCCGGAGGGGTTCGACTTCGCGCAAAAAAGCCCGCTCGGTATTATCGATCTCACTATCCGTAGATTCTTCCCTCCAATGCCACCAATTGAGGTCCCCAGCATGGAAGATGCTTAAACCCTCGGCACGGACCAAGAAGGAGACGCCTAGGTCGGTGCTGCCATAGGCCCGCACGAAAACATCCCCTAAATTAAGCGTCTCCTGAGGAGACATGCTATGTATAGAGGGGCCTTCGGCCGCAATGTCGGAGCTGAAAATATAGCGCAGGGAACTATTGTACTGCTGCCACTCGAGGATTGTTGGGTTATAATGGTCTTGATGACCATGTGAGACCAAGACAAGAGGGTTAGGGTGCGCGGCGATGCTTGCGGGGGTCACAATGTTGGTTGAGTCGATGAAGTAGTCAAAGACCAAAAAGTGATTGGACAATTCTAGCGCAAAGCCGCTATTATAGAGGTAGGTTATTTTGGCTGCGACCTTTTCCAAGTAGGCACCTCCTCGGTTCGAAATTACAGCGATGTTAAAGATATCTTACCATAGTCTAAAAAGAAAGGGAGGGTTAGTGTGAATGTTTTGGATTTGCGGGCTTTCCAAAATGAGCAATTGATCGCCGAGTTAACGGAGATGTTACATAGAGCCTTCCCGGGTAGCGATGGTTACCCTACTTTAGAGGGGGCGCGGGCCGAGGTTTTAGAATCACTGGAAGAGGGCCGGGTCAGCCTCGTGGCCCTAGATGACGGTGGGCATGCTGGGGGCTGGATTGGGGCCATCGAGTCCTACAATGGCTGTGCTTACGAGCTGCATCCCTTGGTGGTGCATGAGGCGTGGCAGGGACAGGGTCTCGGAAGACGCTTGGTGCAAGAGCTTGAGGAGAGGCTGCGGGCGACGCAGGCAGTAAGCATCTATCTGGGCACGGACGACGCCGACTACCGGACGAATCTCGGCGGCATTGACCTCTACCCCGAGCCGTTAAAACATGCCGAGCGCATCGAAAGCACCGACAACCATCCCGTGGTCTTTTACCGCAAGATGGGTTATGTGGTCGTAGGCGTCCTTCCTGATGCCAATGGTTTTGGACGGCCGGATATTTTTATGGCCAAGCGAATTCAGCGCAACTAAATTGCTTCAATGTGATATACTAATTAAGTATGTCTAATTTATGAGGGGCGATAACAATTCTCAATGTAAGCAATGTCAGCCTGAATTTTGGCGGGCAAAAGTTATTTGCGGATGTAAATATCAAGTTCACTCCGGGCAATTGTTATGGCGTTATCGGAGCAAATGGGGCCGGCAAGAGCACTTTTCTGCGCATACTTTCCGGCGACCTTGAGCCAAATACGGGTGAAGTGAGCGTGGCGCGTGGGGTGCGCATGTCTGTTTTGCAGCAGGATCATTATAAGTATGATGGCATCTTGGTGCTAGACACGGTTATTATGGGGAACCCCGGCATCTTCGAAAATATAGCCGCCCGCAATGAGCTCTATGCCAAGGACGATTTTGGCGATGCCGATGGCATACGAGCCGCCGACTTAGAGTGCGAATTTGCCGAGATGAATGGTTGGGAGGCCGAGTCCGACGCCGCCTCTCTCTTGCAGGGTCTGGGCATAGGGGTGTCGCTCCATGGCAAGAGGATGGCCGAGCTAAGGGGCGAAGAAAAGGTCAAAGTGCTCTTGGCACAGGCGCTTTTTGGCAACCCCGGCATCTTGGTGCTCGATGAGCCCACCAACAACTTGGACCGCAAGGCCATTAAATGGCTGGAAAATTTCTTCGGGGATTTTGAGGGCACCATTATCGTGGTTTCGCATGACCGCCACTTTCTCAACGAGGTCTGCACCCACATGGCCGATGTGGACCATGGTAAGATTAGGCTGTTTGTGGGTAACTATGACTTTTGGTACGAAACCAGTCAGCTCGCCCTACGCATGTTAAAGGACGAGAACAAGAAAAAAGAAGAGCACATCAAGCATCTCCAGGAGTTCATCGCCCGCTTCAGCGCCAATGCGTCAAAATCCAAACAGGCCACCTCGCGTAAGCGACTGCTCGAAAAAATTACGCTAGATGACATCACCCCATCGACGCGGCGATATCCCTACATGGGGTTCAAGCCCGAGCGCGAGCCCGGTAAAGACATTCTGACCGTCAAGGGTCTCGGTAAAACCATCGACGGACAGAAAGTGCTCAACAATATTAGCTTTATAGTCATGCGGGGCGAGAAAATAGCCCTCGTGGGGCAGAACGAGTTGGCCAATACCACCCTGTTCAAAATCCTCGCCGGGGAGATGGAGCCCGATGAGGGTGAGTTTAAGTGGGGGGTTACCATTACTAAGGCCTACTTCCCGAAAGATAATACCGAGCACTTTGACGGGATTAACACCGATTTGATTGACTGGTTGCGCGAGTATTCCCCCATCAAGACCGATAATCATGTCCGCAGCTTCTTGGGGCGAGTGCTGTTTTCAGGGGAAGACGCCCAAAAGCCGGTGAAAGTGCTCTCCGGGGGCGAAAAAGTCCGGATGATGCTCGCCAAGATGATGATTACTAACCCCAATCTGCTCATGTTCGACCATCCCACCAACCACCTCGACCTCGAAGCCATCACCGCCTTAAACAATGGTTTGGCCGATTACAGCAGTAATATCTTGTTCACCTCGCATGACCATCAGCTGCTCCAGACCATCGCCAATCGCATTATCGAGATTACTCCGCAGGGCATTGTCGATATGCGGGGCACCTATGACGAGTACCTGCAGAAAACCAGTTAGCGCCCTATGCGCCAACGCTCTCGTACAATCCCAAGTTGCTCATCACCCATGACCTTGGCGTGAGTTCTGCCCCGAGCACTTTGTGGCCGGCCACGTGGTTAAGTAGTGGTTTGAATTGTTGCCGGGGAGTAAACAGGGAGGCGATTACGTGAACTCACTGGTTAAGGTTCTTTGCAACGAGTATTTCGATTCGGTTACGCTGATGTCTCTCACCGCAAAGTTGCGCCGGGCAGGCGGGGCCGAAGAAGTGGTGGTCCTCATGGGCACGCCCATGAACCTGCAGCTGATCGAGGGCTTAGGCTTTACGGCGGATGAACTGAGGCTGGCCACGAGCAGCGACTGTGTAATCGGCGTGAGGAGCAAGGACGATGCGGAAACCCTGGTGGAAGAGGTGTTGCGCCAGCTCAAGGAGGGCAACGTGCAAAAAGCAGAGGGGCGAAGTGTAGCCCCGGCTACCATTGCCGGCGCCGGCCAAGACCTGGCGGCCAACTTGGTCATTATTTCTACTCCCGGCGAGTATGCTGCCCGCGAAGCCCGCTTGGCCCTTGAGCAAGGACTTCATGTCATGATGTTTAGCGATAATGTCACTCTGGAGGATGAAGTTAGGCTCAAGCAGATGGCGCAAGCGAAGGGGCTTTTTATGATGGGGCCGGACTGCGGCACCGCCATAATAAATGGCAAGGGACTCTGTTTCGCCAACCGGGTACGGCAGGGTAGCATTGGCCTCGTAGCGGCCTCGGGCACTGGTTTGCAGGAAGTGGCGGTGCAGATTCATCGCTTAGGCCACGGAATTTCGCAGGGCATAGGGGTCGGTGGACGTGATTTGAGCCTGGCGGTGGGCGGAATGATGATGAAGCAGGGGATAAAGGCCCTGGCGGAGGACCCCGACACTGCGGTCATCGTGCTTATCTCTAAACCGCCGGCCGAAGAGGTGCAAAGAGAGATATTTGCCCTGCTCGACACAGTGCCAAAGCCCTGCGTCATCTGTTTTATAGACGGTGCAGCGGTGGGGGTGGACGGGCCCCACCGGCGTGTGGTTCATTCCTTGGAGGGGGCCGCGCTGGCGGCTATCGACTTGGTCGACGGGGGCCGAGGACCAAGCGCAGCAGCCTGGGGTGTGGAGGGCGACGCCGTGAACCAAGTTGGTCTGGCCGCCCCCAATCAGAAGTACATACGCGCTCTTTACTGTGGCGGCACTCTTTGTGCCGAGGCCTTAGGTTATGCCAGAACCGTACTTAACCCTACCTTTAGCAATGTGGCCAAACGGCAAGAGGAGAGGCTCCCTGACCCCAGAGAGAGCAGGGGGCATTCTTTTATCGACCTAGGCGATGATGTCTTCACTCGTGGCCGGCCTCACCCCATGATTGACCCCGAACTCAGGCTAGAGCGCATCATGGAAGAAGCAGCCGACCCCGAAACCTTGGTGCTCTTGCTCGACTTTGTGCTGGGGTACGGTGCGCACGAGGACCCGGTGGGGATATCCGTTGGGGCGATAGGGGCCGCTCAGGTACTGGCCCAGAAAGCGGGACGATACCTGGCCGTCGTAGCCTATGTCTGTGGCACCGAACTCGACAAGCAGGGGTTAGAGAGCCAAGTGGAGCTCCTTAGGCGGGCCGGAGTGTTGGTGGCAACAAGCAATTTGCAGGCGGTAAAATTGGCCTGTGCAATTGTCGGGGAGGGGGAGTTAGCGCGTGACTGACCTTTTTGGCAAAGAACTTAGAGTGATCAATGTGGGGGCGTCTACTTTCAATGAAGACTACCGCCGGCAGAACATCCCCTTTATCCATCTAGACTGGCGACCGCCGGCCGGTGGAGATGCGGAGTTGCTCGGTATGCTCGAGCAACTGGAAGCGCGCCGCCCCGAGATAACACGGGCCAATGACGAAGTCCTTCGCCGCGTCAAAAGCGCCCAGGGCAAGTTGGTGGGGGTGAAGCTAGCCCGTGAGGTGTTGCCAGGCATGGACCGGCGCATCATACTGCATGCGGGGCCACCCATTGCTTGGGCGAATATGGCCGGACCCATGCGCGGGGCCATCATCGGAGCCTTGATGTACGAGGGTTGGGCGACCACCCCGGAGTTGGCCTTGGCTTTGGCGGCCAGTGGGGAGATTTGCTTTGCTCCCTGTCATGAATATGGGGCCGTTGGCCCTATGGCCGGCGTCATTTCGCCTTCCATGCCGGTGCATGTCCTCCTCGATGAGGTGCATGAAAAGCGGGCCTACTGTACGGTCAACGAGGGCTTAGGCAAGGTGTTGCGTTACGGCGCTCATAGCGAGGCGGTGCTACAAAGGCTGCGGTGGATAGAGAATGATTTCGCCCCAATTCTAGACGCGGCTCTAGCCCTGGCCGGCGGCATAGATGTAAAAGGGATTATTTCGCAAGCCCTCCACATGGGCGATGAATGCCACAACCGCAACAAGGCGGCCACGGGGTTGTTTTTGCGAGAAATTATGCCCCATGTACTGCGGACAAGCTTTCCCTTGGAGCAAAAAATTGCGGCGCTGGAGTTTATCAAGGGCAACGACCATTACTTTTTGAACCTTTCCATGCCTTACTGCAAGTTGGCCCTTGCGGCTGGGCATGGGGTGGAACAGGCCACAGTTTGCACCGTCATGGCACGCAATGGCTATGAATTTGGCATTAAAATCAGTAGCTCCGACCGGTGGTTTACCGGCAAGGCCAATAAAATCGAGGGTCTCTTGTTTCCCGGGTTTACTATGGAAGATGCCGCCCCAGACATTGGCGATAGCGCCATCACCGAGACCATGGGGCTGGGTGGATTTGCCATGGGCGGAGCCCCCGCGATAGTGCAATTTGTGGGCGGGAGGGTGGAGGACGCCTTTAGATATTCTCGGCAGATGCACGAAATCTGCCACGGAGAAAACCAGGCGTTTACTTTGCCCACGCTCGACTTCATGCCCACCGCCCTCGGCATCGATATCCGCAAAGTCATCGCCACGGGCATTTTGCCCATTATTAACACGGGCATGGCGCACAAGGAGCCCGGTGTGGGGCAAGTAGGGGCCGGGCTGGTGCGGCCGCCCATGTCTTGTTTTAAAGCCGCACTAGAGGCAGTAGCATCCCATTGATGGTATCACCGTAATTCTACAGGTGACTTAGCGCCAATCCTGTAAGGATTGTCCGTATTACGGGCTTCCCATACAATTAAACAAAAGGGACTGGTCTTTTTGTTTACGCAGTGGTGCGAGGAGGGTTCGATGTCGAAGGGGAGTATGTGTTAATCATTGGCGGGGCGGCCATGGACATTACCG
>QLUC01000080.1 GCA_018725275.1 Bacillota bacterium
CCGCGCCCTCCCCTCGTTATCATGAGCAAAAGGAAGATGACGAAGAAGGTCGCACCCCCGAGCATGTTCGCCAAGGAAGCCTCACCTGTTCCCGGGAGGGCGACGCCCGTGGCATCTATTTTGACATTGTACTCGCGCTCTAGGCGAGGCACAATGCCGTCGGCACTTAGGAGTGCCAGCGCTAAGCCATCGTAGAAGCGACCTTCGCCAAAGGCGGGGGTGATGTACTGCCGTATGAGACCGCCGAGGTAGCTATCGGGCAGCAAACCCTCGAGGCCATAGCCCGTGTGAAAACGAAACTCGCGCTCGCGCAGGCTGACTAAAATGAGCAATCCGTTGTTCTTGTCTCTCTTACCGAGGCCCCACTCAGTGAAAAGTTGCTGGGAGAAACTAAAGGCATCTGCACCGCCGAGGTCAGGCACAGTGACCACGACCATCTCGGCGGTGGTCGACTGTTCGATGCCTTGCAGCACTTGGGTGAGGGCATCTCTTTGGGAGGCGGACAGCAAGTTGGCATAATCATTGACGAAGGTCAGTTGAGGTGGTCGTGCCGGAACTTGTCCTGCTGCCGCACTGGGCAAGAGGACTAAGAACAGCATCATTAAGGCCAAAGCCAAGGCTCTTTTCATGGTCATCTCCCCCAGGAATTAGTTGCCAAGATTGACACGAGGGACTTGCTCTGCGCCATCGGCGGCCTGAAAGTACGGGCGACTGGCATAGCCAAACATGCGGGAGATTAGCACGGCCGGAAAAGAAAGGATGCGCGTGTTGTACTGGCGAACCACCGCATTGTAGTTGTCGCGCTCGACGCTGATACGGTTTTCTGCCCCGGCTAATTCGTCCATCAAGCGACTGACGGATTCTTGCGCCTTAAGTTGGGGGTAGTTCTCCATAACGACGAGGAGTCTGCTTAAGGCTCCTTCGAGTTCGTTGCCGGCGGTGACCCTCTCGTCAACCGTGCGGGCGCCGGCCATCTTGGCTCTAGCCGCGGCAATATTGCCAAAGACTTCTTGTTCATGCGCCATATGTCCCTTTACTGTTTCTACTAAGTTAGGGATGAGGTCAAAGCGTCGCTGCAACTTGCTCTCAATGACCGCATACTGGGCGTCGACACCCTGAGACAGGCCCACAAAGCTATTGTATGAGCCCGCCAAGAAAAGCCCCGCGACGGCAATTAAGCCGACAATAACTAGTAACACTCCGAGAATGCGCCCTTGTTGGTTCATTGTACTCACTCCTCATTGATGATTGTTGCCGCTACAAGCATACTACGCAGGAACAGATATTAAGTTTCGATGATTTTGAGGTGAATTGCTTGGATGCACGACTAGCTTCGTCGGTGGCCTTATTAGTGGAAAAAATGCGTGGCGATGACTTTCAGCAACTGACCCTCGCTATCGATGAGCGGCACTTAATCATCCGCCCTTTGTGGGAGAGGACCAGCTTCTTGGTCACCCCTAGGGAGGGAAGGACTGAGGAAGTGCCTGGCTCGAGTCTCTTGGCTTTCTTGACATCCACTTTCCATGGGGCGCAAAATATTACTCTAGAGTGCGCCCTGCGCAGCAACCTCACTGTTTTGACCTACAAAGGGGGAAAACTGAAGTTGCAAACGCAAGCCCAACAATTTCTCAGTGCGGAGAAGGTGGTGGCTGGCACGCGTCAGTCTTTCATCAAGACGGCGCAGGCGAAAAAACTGCTGACCGCTATTGGCATAATGGGTGTAGACGGCGAAATCAAAGGGGATAAGCGACGCAAGTATTACCAGATTGATCGTTTTGTGGAGCTCTTAGCCCATATGCTGCTGTCCTGGCCACAGGGCGAGGAACTGGTGGTGCTTGACTCCGGCTGTGGTAAGTCGTACTTGTCCTTTGCCCTCAATTACTACCTCCATGAGGTAATCGGCAAGAAATGCTACTTCTTGGGCATAGATAGCAATGAAGATGTCATTAAGACCTCAAAAAGCATACAACAGCAGCTGAATTATCGCAACATGGAGTTTACCGTGGCGGACCTAGCGGATTACACGCCCATGAAGAAGGTCAACATGGTCCTCAGCTTGCATGCCTGCGATACCGCCACCGACCACGCCATCGCTCTTGGTCTCTACCTACAGGCGCAGTTCATTATTGCCGTACCGTGCTGCCAAGCGGCCTTGACCGAGGAAATCGACTACGGGTTCTTACAGGATGTGGCGTTACACCCTGTCCTCAAACAGCGGCTGGCAGACACAATCACCGATGGGTTGCGGGTTTTGGCGCTCGAGGCAAGGGGGTACAAGGTAAGTGTGGTGGAATATGTCTCCCCACTGGACACCCCCAAAAACATTATGATCCGCGCCGAGAAAGCCCAGCACAAAGAGAGAGAACTCCCCTACAGGGCGTTAAAACAGCAATTAGGGGTAACCCCCTGGATTGATCGTATCCAGAGATGAATATTTTTCGCCCGACGAAGGAAAATCGGCCTTGCCGCCTAATAAGAAGTAAGTGAGGCAGAACAATTCTGGGAGGTAATAATGTGAAGCGACCCTTGCAAGAGAACGATTTACTAAAAATGCAGTTTCTTTCGTCTCCGGTCATATCCCCTGATGGGGCAGAGATTGCCTGCGTCAAGACGCACATTGACAGCGAAACGATGGAGTATCGTTCGCACGTCTTTGTCGTGCCAACCGCCGGGGGTGCGCTACATCAGTTTACGGCAGGCGGCAAAGTTGAAACCACGCCGCGTTTTTCTCCTTGCGGTACAAAGATGGCCTTTGTTTCAGACCGTAGCGGAGATAAACAGGTCTGGGTGTTAAACTTAAAGCGCGGCGGGGAGGCAGAACAGGTAACGACTATGCGCTATGGTGCCGCCAATCCTACTTGGTCTCCTGATGGCCAAAATCTAGCCTTCGTCTCTCGCTCGGCGCAAGGCGAGGAAGCTTGGCTTAGTAAGCCCCGCACAGCTACAGATAAGGAAAACGAGGAGAAAAGCCGTCGCGAAGAAGCTGTGGTGGTTGAGCGCATCAAGTACAAGTCGGATGAGAGCATGGGGCTCCTAGATGACAAAACAAGCCATGTCTGGGTCATTAACATACAAGGCGGTGCCCCGCGCCGTTTGACATTTGGCGATGCTGACTACCATGACCCTCAGTGGTCGCCCTGTGGGGCCTATTTGGCCGTGAGTAGTAATTGCGATGCCGATAGAGAGTTTTCCCCTTACCAAAGCGATATCTATGTGCTCACGGTGGGGTCTAGAGACATAATGCGCTTGACTAGGACACCCGGGCCGGCCGCTCACCCAACATGGTCGCCTGACGGAAAAAAAGTAGCTTATCTAGGCCACCAGCATGAGTATCGTTCGGCGACACTGCAGCGCATCTGGCTGGTAGAGCTTGATGGGGGAGAGCCTGTTTGTCTTACGCGGGGCTTTGATCGCAGCATAGGTGACCAAACCAACTCCGATTGCCGTTACGGTGAAGGCGGCGACGCCTTGGTCTATACCCCAGACGGCCAGCGACTGTACTTCTTGGCCAGTGACCGTGGGGACACCCATGTCTACGTCCTAGATTTAGCGACCCAAACGGTGGACCAAGTTACCCGGGGGAGGCGCCACGTTCAGGGTCTCACCTTTGATCAAGCGGGCCAGACGGCCGCCATGTGCGAAGCGACGTTCTTGCAGCCGGCCGAGATCTTTGTGCTTCTGGCGGATGGCAGCGAGAGGCAGCTCACCTTCGTCAACCAAGCTTTGCTTGACGAGGTCGAATTGAGCGAACCGGAGGAATTCTGGTACAAGGGAGTGTCCGGGTGGGATGTGCAAGGCTGGTTGATGAAGCCGACTAACTTTGCCGGAGGGCAGCAGTACCCTGTAATTCTCGAAATCCATGGCGGACCACACACCCAGTATGGCTGTTCTTTCTTCTACGAGTTTCAGCTCCTCGCCAACAACGGCTTTGGGGTGCTCTTTACTAACCCCCGCGGCAGTCATGGTTATGGACAGGACTTCGTGGATGCTGTACGGGGAGATTACGGTGGCAATGACTATGCCGATCTTATGCTCGCGGTAGACCATGTAGTCAAGTTACCCTGGGTGGATAAAGAGCGCCTTGGCGTGACTGGGGGCAGCTATGGTGGTTTTATGACGAACTGGATAGTGGGCCACACCAACCGTTTCAAGGGCGCGGTGACCCATCGCAGCATTTCAAACTGGCTGAGCTTCTATGGCGTTAGCGATATTGGGTATACATTTACTGAGTACGAGCTTCTTGGTAACCCTTGGGATAATGCCGCGTTGCTTCTCAAGCATTCGCCAATTACCTACGTCAAAAATGTAGTGACCCCGACTTTAGTCCTCCATTCTGAGCAAGACATGCGTTGCCCCATTGAGCAAGGGGAGCAGTTCTATGTCTACCTCAAGAAGCTCGGCGTGAAGACCCGCTTAGTGCGCTTTCCGGGGTCAAACCATGAACTGACCCGCAGTGGGAAGCCAAAGCTGCGCCTTGAGAATTTGCGCCAGGTGGTCGGTTGGTTCTTGGATACAGTAAAGTAGGCTACTGCTCTGTAGTTGTGGCAAAGACAAAATCCTTAACTGCTTGTAGGTTGTTTCCCAGCCAGACCATAGTGTGGTGTCTGTCTAAGGCGGCCTCGTCCTGCCTGGGGTCGGCGCTCTCGGTGTAGTGTTCACTTAGTCCAAACAGCCCACGCAGGAGTTGGTAATACCAGAGCCTAGGCATTTCGAGGTAGTCGGCAGGGGTGAGATTAACCCCTGTTTGTTTATAACCGCGTAAGATTTGTGCCGCCAGTGTGTAGTTGAAGGTGCCCTGGTCAAAGCAAGTAAAGCTAATCACTCGCATCAGCTCCAGTGAGGGGAAGGCATAGCAGGTCTGGTCAAAGTCAAGCACCCCGCTTACCTGCCCGCTTTCGCTAAAGATGATGTTGTCGAGGTGGTAGTCTCCGTGAATCGCTTGGCGCGCTAAATGGAAAAATTGCTCAGGTGCAACGTCGAAGCTTTGCAGAGCCTGGATGCGGTAAGTCAAAGAATTGAGGGCGAAAGCATCAAACTCGTCCTGGTGCTCCTTGGCTTGGACGGTCTTTAGCAAATCGAAAACGCGCGGCAGGGTGGCTTGGCTACCCTTCCAGAGTGTGCTCTCAAGCTTATCGGCGGTAGGAAAGTTGCGCAGGTTCTGATGCAGCTTGCCTAACATTTGCCCTAGGCTGTAACATTCCAACTGACCGACCAGCCGTCGGGGGATGTTTCTGCCCGGTATGAATTTAAGTAGCAAGTAGCGACAGTTGTCAAGCCACAGCAGCTCTTGTTGGTCCTTGGTAGGTATGACTTGCGGCACCGGAAAACCGAGGGGAGCGAGGTAGTTGGTCACCTCGAGACCGTCATGAATTCGCTTGCCGAGAACGGCATCGCTGTAAACCTTGAGGCAGTAGGAAGAGCCGTCTTTCGCGGTGACTTTATAGGTGCGATTGATGCGCCCGGTGGTCAAAAGCTCGGCCTCTTTGACGACCAGAACATAGTAGGCGCTGAGCAGTTCTTGTATGTCCATGGTTGTCCTCCTGTCAAAGGAATAAATCTTCCTTCGACCTTCGACGCCATGTGCTAAAACCCTTTTTAAGGGCGATGCAGCTTGAGGCCGAAGGCGAGCAGGTAGAAAACCAAGGCAGTGCATACTCCCGCGCCCATAATGCGTGCCACGGAACCTTCTATGCCGAGATCGAGCACCATTAGAGTTGTAAATAGTGCTGCGGCTGCCGCCATCGCTCCGCGCAAGATAATACCAAGAGCGGCCCTAGTTCCGCCGGTTATTTTCAGCACGGCAACTAGGCCGAGGATGGCCCCACTGCTGATGCCGACAATGACGGCTAGCACGGCGGCGACTATGCCCAAAGAAGGGAACAGGCGTGACAGGACAACGACTGCACCGCTACTGAGTAAGGTGCTTATAGCCGCATTTTGGGTTGGAATAAATGGTTTCCCCAGCCCCTGTAAAGTCGCCGTGGTGATGTGCTGGAGGTACACTAGCCACGCCACCCATCCGAGCAAAGAGAGCAACCTACCAGCTTCAGGCACCCCAAATAAAAGTTGGCATAACTCTGGACCTACGGCAACGAATAGAATGCTGGCTGGGAAACCGAGGAGCAGGGCATACCTTATCCCGCGCAGAAACTGTTGCTGCTTTTGCTTAGGGAGGGAGGAGTGGGTGCTCTCGGCAATGGCAGGCAGTAGGTTGCTCGCGAGGGGGAAAGTCAGCACGGCTGGTAGAAACAAAACACTGACGGCCATTCCGGTCAGTTGTCCGTAGGCTATAGCTGCTTCCGTGGCCGTGTAGCCCATGAACCGCAGCGAGCGGGGGAGAAGTACATTGTTGAGGGTGGCACTGAGGGCGAGAAAGATACGCCCGGCGGCTACGGGTAGTACCATGCCTACTAGCGGAGCCAACTGCAATGGGACCGCCTTGTTGGTTTGCCGCAACGTCAGCATGACCATGAGCGCCATGCTGATTAGGCCCACCAGTTCGCCGCCGGTATAACCCACTGCCAATCCAGCGGCCATGGTAGGCAGCGGCGAAGAACGCAGGCGTGAAATAATTAGTATGGTGAAGGCGATGTGCGCTGCTTGCTCAAGGAAGAGGCCGATGGCCACGAGAGACATGTAGCGCATACCTTGGCAGTAGCCACGCAGTGCGCCACACAGCGCGATGATGGGCAGCGCCGGAATGAGAGCCAATAATGGCCTAAGGGTCCTTTCGTCTTTGAGTAGGTCAACGGCGATGAGGTGCCTAGCCAGAAGTAGCGCCAGCATGCTGAGGAAGCCGGTGAGGAGGGCGATAGTGCATCCCGATTTAAGTGTAGAGATAACGCCGCTCAAATTTCCTCGCTGACGGTGGTCAGTAGTAATTTTGGCTACCCCAACCGATATTCCCGCGGTAGCCACGCCAGCGATGCCCGTGTAGAGGGGAAAAGCCATCTGGTACAATCCTAGGGCCTCTTGTCCCACTGCCCGTACTAGGTAGGCACGGAAGGCAAACCCAGCCAGGCGGTTGATGAGCGCGACTGCGGCCAAGACTGCGGTTCCACCAAGCAATGAGTTTTGGCGCAAGACATTCCCTCCTTAGCAGGTAGTAGGGTACCGCAGTATGTTAACAATAAGTATTAGCTTATATTAGGGTGTATTCTTGATTCCACTGCACAAAGTAAGGAATCGTAAATTCCATCGTCTGAAATGAGCGACTATATGCGGCGGAGAGGAAAAGGTCAAACCAATGAGGAA
>QLUC01000081.1 GCA_018725275.1 Bacillota bacterium
AATGCTTCCTACGGGCTAAGCATGTGTGCCGAGAGGTCTGCCGTGTTTGCGGCAATATCCGCTGGTGCTCCACGCTCCATCGAGGCGGTGGCTATTGCGGTGGCCATCGGGAGGCCCTCCCCTTGCGGAGCCTGCCGGCAGGTGTTGCGCGAATTTGGGCAAGATTTCCCTGTTTTTCTCGTGGGCGCCGATGGCAAGGTAAACGAGACAAGCCTAGCTAGGTTATTGCCCGACTCATTCGGGCCGGATTCATTGCCGAGGGAGGAAAAGATTTGACTTACCATTCTGGTTTTGTGGCGGTGGTCGGTAGACCAAACGTCGGCAAGTCCACCTTGCTCAATCGGGTTTTGGGCGAAAAAATTCTCATTGTCAGCGACAAACCGCAAACTACCCGTAATAAAATCCGCTGTATCTTTACGGAGGATAACCTGCAGGTGGTATTTCTTGACACCCCGGGCATACATAAACCTCAGCACAAACTAGGCGAGCAGCTTGTGCAAAGTGCGGTCAGCAGTCTAGCCGAAGTTGATCAGGCCTGGTTCGTCGTTGAACCTAGCGGGTCGGTGGGCACGGGCGACCTACACATCTTGGAACTGTTCCCCGACCAAGCCCATATGGTGTTGGTGGTAAATAAAGCGGATACAGCATCGCCCGCCGAGATTACGCGCACCCTCGACGCTTATCTGAGCAAGTACCGTTTCAAAGCCATCTTTGTTGTGTCGGCGATAACCGGGCAGGGGGTAGATGACCTCTTGGCCTACATGCGTTTGAACCTGCCGGAGGGCCCGCAGTACTACCCAAATGACATGATCATCGATCAACCCGAACGTTTTGTGGCGGCTGAGATGGTGAGAGAAAAAATTCTCGAACTCACCCGCGATGAGGTGCCCCATTCCACCGCGGTTGTCATTGAAACCATGGCCGATAAGGGCTCTTTCGTGCATGTTTTAGCCAATATCTATGTCGAGCGTGAATCGCAAAAGGGTATCGTCATTGGCAAACAAGGGGCCTTGCTCAAGGCCATCGGCATCGCCGCTCGGCGAGATATGGAAGCGTTGCTTGGTGGACAGGTTCATCTAGAGCTGTGGGTCAAAGTGCGCAAGGGCTGGCGCAACAAAGTATTAGACCTTAAGCGTTTCGGTTATGAGAAGGAAAGGCGGTGAGTTCGCATGCTAGCCCAAGAAATAGCTAAATTTATCGATCACACCATCCTAAAACCAGAAGCCACGCCCCGGGACATTGAGAGATTGTGTATAGAAGCCAATCAATATGGCTTTGCCGCTGTCTGCGTCAATGCCTGTCATGTAGAGTTAGTCAAATCATTAGTGCGCGAAGACATTTTAGTAGCCAGCGTGGTCGGTTTTCCTCTCGGGGCCACCACAACATATGCTAAGTGCGAGGAAACGAAGCGAGCCATCTTAGACGGGGCGAGTGAAATTGACATGGTCATCAACATTGGCTGGGCCAAGGCCGGCCTGTGGCAGAGGGTCGCTCATGATGTACGGGCTGTCGTCTTAGCCGCCGCGCCGTTTGGCGTCAAGGTTATTCTCGAGACCTCCTTGTTGACCGACGAGGAGAAGGCCTTAGTTTGTTCTTTGGCGAAAGAGGCGGGGGCAGCTTTTGTTAAGACTTCAACTGGATTTGGTGCGGCAGGTGCTACTCTCGCCGATGTGGCGCTCATGCGCCGTACCGTGGGGGATGTTGTTGGGGTAAAGGCCAGCGGCGGCGTGCGCACCTTAGACGCTCTTCTGGCCATGGTGGCTGCCGGGGCCAATCGCATAGGCACGAGTTCCGGGGTCGATATAGTGGAGGACAGCCTCGCCCGCAATGCCGCTACTTAGAGGGGAGGGGGTGGTCCTCCGCTCGATGAATCTCGGAGAGTGGGACAGGTTGTTGGTAGTCTTGACGGTCGGTCTTGGCAAGATAAAGGTGGTGGCGAAGGGGGCGCGAAAAGTACAAAGTCGCTATGCCTCCCTAGCCCAGCCTTTTTCCTACCTGCGCTTTACTAGTTATCGGGGGAAGACCTTTCACACTTTAAGCCAGGTGGAAGTCATCGAAGGTTTTCGTCCCTTGCGCGACAATCTCGAAAAAATAGCCTATGGCCTCTACTTGATGGAACTCGTCGACCTATCGCTCATTGAGGAGCAGGCCCATGACGATATTTTGAGCCTCTTGCTGGCAAGTCTGCACATCCTCTGCCACAGTGAGCGCTATGAACTGCTCTTGGCGTTTTTTGAGCTCAGGCTCCTCAGTCGTCTAGGCTTCGCGCTCGATCTTCGGCAATGTGCGGAGTGTGGGGGACAGGCTGGGCATAGGCTCCGGCTAAATGCAGGGGGGTTACTCTGTGACCGCTGCAGTCAGGAAGGGGCAGGCCATGGGGCGGTGACGGTGAGTAGCGAGGCCTTGCGCTTGCTGGTAGCGTTGTGGCAAAGTGACTGGCAAAAAATAGAGACAATGCCTAAGACGCCGGTGGGGGAACGGGAGATGACTTCCCTTCTCGACCGCATTGTAAGTTATAGGATTGAAAAGACCCCGGAGAGTTTTAAGTTCTTGGCAGAGATCAGAAGGGGATCGAGGTGAGCGTATGCAACTGACTCCTAGGCAGGGGAGGATTGTAGAACAGGTCAAACATTGCGCGCCCATTACCGCCGAGGACCTCGCCGCCAAGCTTAGCGTGTCGCGCGCCGCTATCCGTGCCGATTTGGCGCTGCTCACCATGTCTGGCTACTTGGCTGCGCGCCCCCGGGTAGGGTACACCTACGCCGGCCGGCAAGAAAGTGCAGAACTGCTCGCCCGCCTCTGCCAGTTAAAAGTGCGCGATGTGCAAGCCATACCCACCATCATCAGGGCCACGAGTTCTCTCTATGACGCGGTGGTGGCCACCTTTGTGGAGGATGCCAGCACCCTCTTTGTGTTGGACGATGCCGAGCACCTGCTTGGCGCTGTATCGCGCAGCGACCTTCTGCGCAGTGCCATCGGGCAAGTCGATCTAGACAAGGTGCCGGTCAGCGTCATCATGACGCGAGCCTGCAATCTGGCGACCTTGCAGCCGGATGACCATATTTTTGCCGCGGCACGCAAATTTAGAACGCACGGGTTGTCAGTGCTTCCGATCGTCAAAGAAGTGGCCACGGCATCGGGGCAAGGCCTAGAAGTGACCGGAATTATTTCTCTAAACACTATAAATGCATTGCTCATCGAATTAATGGACATGTGCTAGGAGGGTTACCTGTGGAGAAAAAGAGCGTCCTGTATGTAGTATCCGACTCATTAGGAGAGACAGCCCACCGCGTGGCTCGCGCCGCGGTCAGTCAGTTTGACAATCATATGGAGTACAAACGCATTTCCTATGTATCCAGCGTCGAGACCTTGGATGAGGTGGTCGAGGAGGCGAGGATCAATCGCTCCTTGGTCATCCACACCTTGGTGCTGCCGGAATTGCGCGACTATCTCAATCATCGCTGCATTGAAGCCGGCGTGGGCGTAGTTGATGTGCTTGGCCCAATGATGGATGGTTTGTCTGCAATAGCGCAGTCTCAGCCTAGACTGCAGCCGGGGCGCATCTACCAGCTCGATGAGGAGTATTATCGCGAAGTCGAAGCGGTAGAGTTTGCGGTAAAGTACGATGATGGCAAGGACCCGCGCGGTCTGCTCAAGGCAGACATCGTCTTGGTTGGTATCTCACGCACTTCTAAGACGCCGCTAAGCATGTACTTGGCTCACCGTGGCTACCGCGTGGCCAATGTTCCACTCGTGCCGGAGGTCAAGCCGCCGGAGGAGATCTTTCTCGTTCTGCCTGAGCGCGTGTATGGGTTAATTATCCGTCCGGACGAATTGCAGTGTATTCGCCAGGAGCGCTTAAAGTCCCTAGGGTTGGCCAGTAACGCCAACTACGCCAGCTATGAACGCATCAGGGAAGAGCTGCAGTATGGTGAAGGCATTATGCGCAAAATAGGTTGCCGGGTCATCGATGTCACTAAGCGCGCCGTAGAAGAAACCGCTTCGAAGATAATTGAGTATTATAAGCGCCGGGAGCGTTCGACCTAGTCTAAGAAAGGTGGCCGTATGCCTAGCTATCCGAGAGAGTTTGTCGAGCGGGTGCGTTCAAGCGCCGATATCCTGCAGGTTGTAGGTGAGCAGGTTCGGCTCACTAAGAAAGGGAGAAATTTTTGGGGGTTGTGCCCATTTCATGGGGAAAAGACCCCTTCTTTTAGTGTCAGTCAAGAAAAGCAAATGTACTACTGTTTTGGGTGTCAGGCCGGTGGGAATGCCTTAAGTTTTTTGATGGAACATAACAAGATGTCTTTTCACGAAGCCGTTGAGAAATTAGCGGAAAGAGTGGGGCTGGAGTTACCCACCAATCAAATCGATGACCAGGAGCTACTCGTTAGGCGACGGGAGCGAGAGCGTAGTCTTAAGGTCATGGAGTGGGCGACAGCCACCTATCAACGGCAACTGCAGAATGACTCCTTAGGCCGCGAGGCGCGAGAATACCTGAGTAAGCGGGGATTGTCAACCGATTTGGTGGCCGCACTTAGTCTAGGATACAGCCTGCCGCCTTGGCGGACTCTCCTTGAACGGGCTGAAAAGGACGGCTACACCCCCCAAGAACTGCTGCAGTCCGGTTTGGCGGTTCAGGGTGAGAAGGGCCCCTATGACCGTTTTCGCCATCGTTTGATGTTCCCAATACGCAATCGCCAAGGGCAAGTCATCGCTTTTGGGGGTAGGGTGCTTGACGACTCCCAGCCCAAGTATCTAAATTCGCCTGAAACAGCGCTTTTCCATAAAGGGCAGGAGCTATTTGGCCTGGACCGGGCCGGCAAAGTGATTACGAAGGCAGGTTATGCAGTCGTTGTCGAGGGTTATATGGATGCGCTCACCGCATGGCAACATGGCATCGACAATGTCGTGGCCTCGCTCGGAACCGCCTTGACCACCGAACAAGTGACGATTCTTAAGCGCTATACCAACTATGTCACTCTCTGTTATGACGCGGATGAGGCCGGTCAGGCGGCCACACTGCGCGCCATAGAGGTTTTGCGTCGCCTCGGCATGCAGGGTGGCGTCGCCGTCCTAGGCGGCAGTAAGGACCCGGACGACTACTTGCGAGTGCATGGTAAAGATGATTTTTTGCAGAGCGTCACAACGGCCGCTCTGCCATTTATCGAGTACCGCATAGAGCAACTTGCCCAAGGGGCAGATCAAAACACCCCGGCCAGTCGAGGACTTTTTGCCGCCAGTGTCGCCAAACTGCTCGCCGAAGTGGAGAATGCCGTGGAGCGTGAAGGTTATCTAGACCGAGCCATGCTCAAATACCATCTGCCGCGGGAGTCTTTTCGGCAGGAGTTGTCCAAAGCCCTGGGTCGACCGGCGACTACGGATAAACTTTCCAAACAGCGGCATAATATTTCCGGTAAAGAAATTGTTTTACCAAAGGCGGGTTGGCTTAAGGCGGCCCGCACTCTGATGTACCTCATGGCCACCCAGCCAGGGGAGCGGGTCAGTATCTATCACCGCTGGCGAGATCTTGGCTTTTGTGAAGAAAGGCATCGTCAGTTGGCGACGTGGATGGCAGAGGACCTCACCTTAGCTGAGGACCCGGTGGCACTGGCACACGAATTGTCGGTTGATTTAAAATCGGAACTTCTTGTTGCGCTAAGTGAACAAACTTTAGAGGAAAACACCATTAGCATGGCGAATGAATGTTTTATCGCGATAGAAGAGCATAACCTATCGTTAGAGATAGTGCGCATTGACAGCGCCATCGAGGCAGCCGTCAGTCTCGAAGAGAGAAATTCGTGGCTTAAAGAGCGCACGGCCACCGTCCTGCGAAAGAAGAAGCTCAGGTAGAGTAAGTTGCCCAACTAGGGGGGTTGTTCCTTGAACAAAAAAGAGATTCAATTAGACGCGGTAAAGGACCTCATTGAGCGGGGGAAGAAAACCGGCTTGCTCACCTATAAAGAGATAGGTGAGCATTTGAGCGAGGTTGAAGTTGAGCCCGAACAAATCGAGGAGCTATATGAGGGTTTAGCTGCCTTAGGCATCGACGTGGTGCCGGACATTGCACTTGGCGAGGCCTTGCTCCCGAGTGAGCCCGACGGTCCTAACCTACGGACCGTCATGGCTGAGGAAGAAATTGAGCAGGGTGAGATTGGCATACCCGATGGAGTGCGCCTGGATGACCCCGTGCGCATGTATCTAAAAGAAATAGGGCGGGTTCCTCTTTTGACCTCTAACGAAGAGGTCGAACTGGCCAAGCGCATGGAAAGCGGTAGCATCGAAGCCAAGCGGCGCTTAGTCGAAGCCAATTTGCGCCTAGTCGTGTCTATCGCCAAACGCTATGTGGGGCGAGGCATGCTCTTTCTCGACCTCATTCAAGAGGGCAATCTAGGGCTGATGAAAGCTGTAGAAAAGTTTGACTATCGCAAAGGCTACAAGTTTTCTACCTACGCCACCTGGTGGATACGCCAGGCCATCACCCGCGCCATTGCCGACCAGGCGCGCACTATACGCATTCCGGTGCACATGGTCGAGACCATCAACAAACTCATTCGTGTGACGCGTCAGTTGCTACAGGAGTTAGGACGGGAACCTACCCCTGAAGAAGTGGCGGCAGAAATGAATATGCCGGTGGAGCGCGTGCATGAAATTCACAAAATTGCCCAAGAGCCGGTCTCTCTCGAAACGCCTATTGGAGAGGAAGAGGACTCGCACCTTGGGGACTTTATCCCCGACGAGGACGCGCCCGCGCCAGCGGAGTCCGCGGCATATGCGCTTTTACGCGAGCAACTGGAGGATGTGCTCTCAACTTTGACGACCCGCGAGCAAAAAGTACTGTGCTTGCGGTTTGGTCTTGAGGATGGACGTCCGCGCACCTTAGAAGAAGTAGGGCATGATTTCGGCGTGACTAGGGAGCGCATACGCCAAATTGAGGCCAAAGCGCTACGCAAACTACGTCACCCTAGCCGTAGCAAGTGGCTGCGAGATTTTCTCGAATAAAAAATTCAACCCTTTTTCATTGACGGACGGCCAGGTTTTGAGTATAATTTGATATGTTGCAGAGATTCCTCAGTAGCTCAATGGCAGAGCAATCGGCTGTTAACCGATAGGTTGTAGGTTCGAGTCCTACCTGAGGAGCCATTTTTAAGGGCCCATAGCTCAGTTGGTCAGAGCGGTCGGCTCATAACCGATTGGTCCTAGGTTCGAGTCCTAGTGGGCCCACCA